>NZ_JAYAZJ010000055.1:0-2872 GCF_037273965.1 Claveliimonas sp.
TCCGATCTTCAGAAGCTTTCCTGCTGTACCATTGGTTCCTCCAAACAGCAGGGATACGATTGGCTGTGCAAGAACGGCTAAGCCTACTGCACAGGGAACAGAAATAAACATGGAAAGCTGCACTGTCTGATCAATTTTTCTTCTGGTTTCTTTTACTGCGCCTGTAGCATAAAGAGCCGAAACCTCAGGAATCATAGAGGTGGGCGCTGCACTGGAAAGGGTCAGAGGAATATTGATAATACTCATAAAATAAGTTGCATACTCTGCATACATCATACTTAATTTGTCTGCATCTGCTCCCTGTGTTCCGAGAATTTCCGAATAAAGAACACCGTTCAGATACCCATTTACATTATAGATAAATGCGCTGAGAATGATCGGAGATACGATCAGCATGATCAGTTTCAGGATATCCCCATATGATTTTTCTCTGTGTCTCCGGTCACTTTTTACTCTGGCGCGGATGCCTTTCCGGTTCATTCCGTAGACCATCATCATAAACAAAAGCGCTGTCACGACTCCGGCTGTTGTTCCAACTGTTGAGCCGGCAGCTCCCCATTTTGCCACCTGTTCCGGCGTTCCATCTGAAATATTTTTGATAAAAAGCCATGCTGCAAGAAGACTTACAATAGCATTAAAAATCTGTTCAAGAATCTGAGAAACAGATGTGGGAAGCATATTTCTGTATGCCTGAAAATATCCCCTGTACACGCCGAGAATTCCCGAAAGGAATATGGTAGGGGATAAAATCTGCAAAGCCAGAACTGCATTGGGCTGATTGCGGGGAATAATAAATCTGGCGCCAAAAAGGCAGAAGAGAGCTACTGCTCCGCCTACAACAGCCGCATAGATCATAGACCCTCTGAATATTTTCTGTGCGTTTTTGTAATCTCTTAACGCAATCCTTTCTGAGATCAGCTTCGATACTGCCTGAGGAATACTGAAAGATGCGATCATCAAAAGGATCATATAGGCATTCTGGGCAAGGCTGATATAGCCCATTCCCATATTCCCTACAATGGAGGATAAGGGACTTTTATACAACAGGCCGATGATCTTGGATATCATTGCCGCGATCATCAAAAAGGAGGCATTTCTTACAAGATTATTCTTTTTTCCCATGATGTCTCCTTCACACCTGATCTTTATTTTCGATCTGCCAGTCAACTGGTTCCAGACCATTTTCTCTTAAAAATTCATTTGTTCTGCTGAAATGTCTGCAGCCGAAAAATCCTCTGTAAGCAGACAGCGGACTGGGATGCGGAGCTTCCAGGATCAGATGTTTTGGATTGTTCAGCATGGATTTTTTCATCTGGGCCGGACGTCCCCAGAGAAGAAATACAATGGGTCGGTCCTGTTCGTTGAGAATACGGATGGCTGCATCTGTAAACTGTTCCCAGCCAATTCCTCTGTGTGAATTGGCCTGATGCGCCCGCACTGTAAGCACTGTATTCAACAGAAGCACACCCTGGCGCGCCCATTTTTCCAGATATCCGTTATCCGGAATATAACAGCCAAGATCATCATGGAGCTCCTGATAAATATTTACAAGAGACGGAGGGATCTCCACATCTTTTTTTACGGAAAAACACAGACCGTGGGCCTGTCCGTCGTTATGATAAGGATCCTGTCCCAAAATCACCACTTTCACCTCACTGAGCGGTGTAAAATGAAATGCATTAAACATATCTTCTGCAGGAGGAAAAATCTTTCTGGTATTATATTCCTGCATTACTGTTTTGTATAATTTTGCATAATATGACTGGTGAAATTCGCCTTTCAGCGCTTCCAGCCACTCTCCTGACAAAGGAGCCATAACTGTCACCTCTTTATCTTCTTACTGAAATTCCTTTTTCTGCCAGGTAGTCTTTCACCTGACCGATTTCCAGTTCTTTGTAATGAAATAATGACGCAGCAAGAACTGCATCTGCTTTTCCTTTTGTAAACGCCTCATAAAAATGTTCCAGAGTGCCGGCTCCCCCTGAGGCGATTACGGGAATATTCACTGCATCCGCCACTGTCTGAGTCAGTTCCAGATCATATCCGGCTTTTGTACCGTCACAGTCCATGCTGGTTAAAAGTATCTCTCCTGCGCCAAGCGCTTCCACCTTTTTTGCCCACCAGACAGCGTCTATTCCTGTATCCAGTCTTCCGCCATGCTTGTAAATATTCCAGCCTCCGTCATCTCTTCGTCTGGCATCAATAGCAACTACCACGCACTGACTTCCGAACTTTTCCGCAGCCTCTGTGATCAACTGTGGTCTGTCAATTGCCGCAGAATTTACAGAAATCTTGTCCGCGCCTTCTCTGAGAAGCTTCTTAAAATCATCTACGGTGCGGATTCCGCCGCCTACGGTAAAGGGAATAAACACACTGGAAGCAACTGCCCGTACCATATCTGTTACCGTATCTCTGTTTTCGCAGGAAGCTGTAATATCAAGAAACACCAGCTCATCTGCTCCTGCCGCATCATAAGCTCTGGCAATTTCCACAGGATCTCCGGCATCCTTCAGGTCAACAAAATTTACACCTTTTACCACCCGTCCCCGGTTCACATCCAGGCAGGGAATGATTCTTTTTGTAAACATATCATCTCTCCTCTCTGCCAAGCTCTGCAAAATTCTTCAGAATTTCAAGTCCGTATTTTCCGCTTTTTTCCGGATGAAACTGACAGGCAAATACATTGTCTTTTTCTACAGAAGCATGGATCTCCGTACCGTATCCGGTTACTGCCTTTACAATTTCCGGCTCCTGTGCCTGAAGATAGTAAGAATGTACAAAATATACATACGTATCCTGAGGAATATTCCGAAACAGTCTTCCATTGTTCTGAAGCTGCAGGGAATTCCATCCCATATGAGGGATCTTCAAG
>NZ_JAYAZJ010000056.1:0-35218 GCF_037273965.1 Claveliimonas sp.
CATTTGAAATAAAGACTCTCTTTGAGCAAAATCAGAGAACTTACGCTGTTCCCAATCTTCCGTAAATCCAGTATAAGCTAATATAATTACAAAGTTCATGAATAAAAATATTTTTTATGGTCATCCTTAATATTTCAACATTATACTTGCAGATTTGTAGTTGATTATAAAGACGAAAATACAAATGTAAAATTCGCTTTCCTTTTTATTACGGAAAGAACCATTGACGAAAAAATGAGAACGAAGTAAGATAATCTGTGGTAAAAAAGTTGTATGGGGGGATTCTCTTGAAAAACAAAAGATATGAGATCGATATGTGCAATGGTTCGATCATGGATAAACTGATTTCCTTTTCTCTTCCGCTTATGCTAACCAGCATTCTCCAGCTTATGTTTAATGCAGTGGATATTATTGTCGTAGGGAGGTTTGACAGCAGTTCGGCTCTGGCGGCAGTAGGGTCTACAACATCTTTGATCCATATTTTTACCAATCTGTTTGTTGGGATTTCCCTGGGGGCCAATGTGCTGGCTGCCAGACATTATGCAGCAGGGCGTGACAAGGAAATGTCTGAGACGGTACATACAGCCATTACATTTGCGCTGCTCTCCGGAATCGTGATGGCCTTTGTCGGCTTGTGTGCTGCATATCCTGTGCTGAAATTGATGGGAACTCCATCGGATGTGATCGGGCAGTCCGCGCGCTATATGAAGATCTACTTTATGGGAATGCCATTTTTCATGCTTTACAATTATGGATCGGCAATTCTGCGTGCAGTGGGCGATACAAAACGACCGCTGCTCTTTCTGAGTCTGGCTGGAATGGCAAATGTGGCGCTGGATCTTTTGCTGGTTATTGTCATACCGCTCGGCGTGGCAGGCGTGGCTGTCGGTACAGTGGCATCACAGTGTGTTTCTTCTATTCTTGTGGTGCGCTGTTTGTGTAAAACAGAAGGCAGTTATCAGCTTAAGTTTTCACAGCTTAAAATCAAAACGGTTCATCTGAAACAGATTTTTCAGGTGGGGATTCCGGCAGGAATCCAGAGTGTGGTGATCAATTTTTCCAATGCACTTCTGCAGTCGTCGGTTAATTCTTTTGGATCTATAGCTATGGCCGGATATGCAGCGGCCAATAATATCCTTGGATTTTTATATGTGGCCATTAATGCGGTTACACAGGCATGCATGAGCTTTACAAGCCAAAATTACAGTGTAGGGAAGCACAAACGTATGGACAGAGTACTGCTCAACTGTATGATATTATCGGTAGGGACAGGAGCTGTTCTGGGAGTTGGGAGCTATGTGTTCGGAGGAACGATCCTGCAGATATATACGACGGAGGAGGACGTAATACGCTGTGGGCTGGAAATTCTGTCTATTACGACAGTGCCGTATTTCCTGTGCGGCATTATGGATCTGATACCGGGTGCGCTGCGGGGAATGGGACATTCGGCAGTGCCTATGGTCCTGTCGGTAATCGGAACAGTGGGAACAAGGATTGTCTGGATTTACGGAATGTTTCCGCACCACAGATCGCTTTACTTTCTGTTTATCTCCTATCCGGCTTCCTGGGGCATTACGATCCTTATGCAGGCGGTATGTTTCTATTTCGTGCGGAAGAAATGTATACGGCATATCCTGCAGGCTGCCTAGAAAAAGATTCCTGTTATTTGTAAGAGATGAAGATTTGCCGGACAGTGAGTGGAAATTTTTCGCAGCTTTTATGAACTGGTTATTGCTGACAACAATTATATATCCAAGATGCTAAGTGTGATAAAATAATAAAAACGGAAAAACTGACAGAAATGTAATTTGATAATTGCATGTGAAGAGAGGTGAAATCTGTGAATTTTGATATGTCTCAATTTGATTCCTACCGTGAAGATAACCGACGAGAGGTTAAAAGGGCGAAAGGCGGACTTCCGGTTTCATTGTGGGAAACGTATTCTGCATTTGCTAACTGTTATGGCGGAGTTATTATCCTGGGGGTAAAAGAGAATGAAGATGGAAGCTGGCATATGACCGGATTAGATAATGCGGCTAAGCTGCGAAAAGACTTCTGGGATATGATTAATAATAAAAATAAGGTTTCGGTAAACTTGCTGACGGATAATGATGTGGAGATATATGAAGAAAACAATAATGCTATCATGGTTATTCGTGTCCCTAAGGCAAGGAGGGAACAGAAGCCGGTATATATTAACGACGACATGTTTAATGGTACTTTTCGCAGAAATTGGGAGGGAGACTATCATTGTGATCACAGTGAGGTGCTTGCAATGCTTCGAGATCAGCCAGAAGAAACCGCTGATATGAAAATTTTGCAGGATATGTCTCTTGAAGTGCTTAATTCAGAAACTGTACGTGCCTATCGTAATCGGCATATGGCTTATAGAACGGAACATGTATGGGAGAGGCTAAACGATGAAGAATATTTGGAGAGAATAGGCGCTGCAAAGTTGTCTGCCAGGGATCACATGTTGCATCCTACTGTTGCAGGATTGCTGATGTTTGGAGAGGAATATAGGATTTTGTATGAATTTCCGGAATATTTCCTGGATTATCGGGAAATTCTTGATCCTAGTATCCGGTGGACGGACAGATTGCAATCTAGTTCCGGTGACTGGACAGGGAATTTATTCGATTTCTTTTTTCGAGTTTATGGGAAAGTTGTGAAAGATTTGAAAATTCCGTTTAAACTGGAAGGGATAACCAGAGTAGATGATACGCCTGTGCATAAAGCGTTGAGAGAAGCCTTGGCGAATTGTTTGGTAAATACAGATTTTTACGTTCCGAGAGGAATTGTGATTCGGAAAGATGAAAAGACTATCGTAATGGAAAATCCGGGAAGTATCAGAACTGGAAAAGAGCAGATGCTGAAAGGAGGTATATCGGATCCCAGGAATAAAGCTTTGATGAAGATGTTTAATTTGATTGGGATCGGAGAAAGAGCAGGAAGCGGTGTGCCGGATATATATAGTGTCTGGGAGCGTCAGGGATGGGAGCGGCCGGAGGTCATAGAAGAATATGGACCAGACAGAACCATTTTAAAATTATCATTTGTAAAAAAAGTGGCGATAAAAAATGGCGATAAAAAAGTGGCGATAAAAAGCGGTGATAAAAAGAAAGTGACAAAAAAGACAGAACGGCAGATAGAGACTATTTTGGAATACATGCTTCCGGACAAAGAATATAAAACAAGTGAGATAGCAGAAGTCATCGGAGTGAAAGAGTCAAGAGCCAGAGTTTTGGTAAATGAACTTGCAAAGCGAGATAAGATAAAAGCGATCGGAAAGAACAAAGGGCGCAGATACAAAATCAAATAGATAAAGCTTTCCGCTCCTTAAACGATACAGGACAGACAATGCTTTATCGACTTATCCCCCTTTTTGTGCTATGATAATACAGTCATTATTACAGCACAAAAAGGGGTTTTTTCATGGAAAATACATCCAAAAATAGAGAGAAAAACGCGCCCGGAAAACGGGCGGATCACATCTGTGTCGGTATTCTGGCCCATGTAGATGCGGGGAAAACGACATTGGCGGAAGGCATATTATACCAGACCGGACAGATCCGTAAATTGGGCCGGGTGGATCATAAAGATGCGTTTCTTGATACCCATGCAATGGAGAAGGAGAGGGGGATCACCATCTTTTCCAAGCAGGCAGAACTTACCATTGGAGAGAAAGAAGTGACGCTTCTTGATACGCCGGGACATGTGGATTTTTCCGCAGAGATGGAGCGGACGCTGCAGGTGTTGGACTATGCGGTCCTTGTGATCAGCGGATCGGACGGGGTGCAGGGCCATGTGGAAACGCTGTGGCACCTGCTGAAGTGTTATGATATACCAACGTTTTTGTTTGTCAATAAAATGGACCTGGAAGGAACAGACAGGGAGCAGCTTATGGGAGAGCTGAAGGAACGGCTTTCTGATGACTGTGAGGATTTTATGCGGGACGGTGAACAGGCTGATGAGGAGTTTTGTGAAAGGATCTCCCTCCATGACGAAACCCTTCTGGAAGAGTATCTTGAAGGAAATATGCCGGGGAGGGAAGACATTGCAGGTCTGGTAAAAGAAAGGAAGCTGTTTCCCTGCTTTTTCGGTTCGGCCCTTAAGATGGAGGGGGTACAGCAGTTTTTGGATGGTCTGGACCGGTACATGGAATATCCTGTCTATCCCCGGGAATTTGGCGCCAGAGTCTATAAAATTTCAAGAGACAGTTCAGGTATGAGACTGACCCATCTGAAAGTGACGGGCGGAACGTTGAAAGTGAAAATGCGTCTGGATGAGACGAGCGAGGATAAGGCGGAACAGATCCGCATTTATTCCGGGACAGGTTTTCAGAATGTAACAGAGGCCGGCCCCGGAACGATCTGCGCCCTGATCGGACCGCGGACCAGTTATGCGGGGCAGGGACTGGGCATAGAGAAACAGTCTGAAGCGCCGATTCTGGAGCCGGTGCTGACTTACCGGCTGCAGCCGCAGGTGGATTGCGACATGCACAGTCTTTGCCTGAAGCTTCGGCAATTGGAGGAAGAGATTCCGGAAATGCACATCGTATGGCAGGAGGAACTGTCGGAAATCCATATACAGATCATGGGTGAAGTGCAGATGGATATTTTAAAAGCTCTCATTCTGGAGCGGTTTGGAGTGCCGGTTTCCTTTGGGGAGGGAAGCATTGTATATAAGGAGACGATTGCCGCCCCGGTGGAGGGAGTGGGACATTTTGAGCCTCTCAGGCATTATGCGGAAGTCCATCTTCTCCTGGAACCGGGGGAGAGAGGAGAGGGACTGCAGTTTGCAGCGGAATGCAGTGAGGATATGCTGGATGTAAACTGGCAGAGACTGATATTGACCCATCTGGAAGAGAAAAAGCACAGAGGAGTGCTGACCGGTTCTGAGATTACAGATATGAAGATCACACTCATTGCAGGACGGGCCCACCAGAAGCATACCGAAGGCGGAGACTTCCGCCAGGCTACATACCGGGCAGTGCGCCAGGGACTTCGGAAAGCGGAAAGTGTTCTTCTGGAACCGGTGTATGAATTTCGGATCGAGGTTCCCCGGGAGCAGATCGGGCGTGTGCTTGCAGATGTGCAGCGAATGAGCGGCAGTTTTGAGCCTCCCGTTGCAGAAGGGGATCGGATGATCTTAACCGGAAGCGCCCCGGTAATCTGTATGAGAGGATATCAGACAGAACTTCTGTCCTTTACCGGTGGAAGAGGGAGGTTTTTCTGCACGCTGAAAGGATATGAGCTCTGCCACAACCAGGAAGAAATTGTAGAAAAGATGGGATATGATCCGGAGGCGGATACTGATAATCCGACAGGATCCGTATTCTGTGCCCACGGAGCGGGATTTACCGTCAGCTGGGATCAGGTGGAAGATTATATGCATGTGGAAGGGATCCGAAAGAGAGAAGAGGCGGAGGAAGTATCGGAGCTGGAGGATCGAAAGCACAGGGTTCATACCGCCATGGCAGATGAAGAGGAGCTGAAGGCGATTTTTGCACGAACGTATGGTTCCGGAGAAAAGCGCACTGCATGGAAGCGCACCGTGCATTCGGAAAGCAGCGGCACTTATAGAGGAGAGAAGAAGAAAAAAGGAAAAGAATACCTTTTGGTGGATGGATATAATATTATTTTTGCATGGGAAGATCTGAAAGAACTGGCTAAGGAGAATATTGAGGCAGCCAGAGGGAAGCTGATGGACGTTCTCTGCAATTATCAGGGCTACCGCAAAATGACGCTGATCCTTGTATTTGACGCATATAAAGTGCCGGGATACACAGGGGAAGTGCAGAAATATCATAATATTTATGTTGTTTATACCAAGGAGGCAGAGACGGCGGATCAATATATTGAGAAGACTGTGCATGAGATCTCAAAAGAGCATCAGGTGACGGTCGCTACCTCGGACGGTCTGGAGCAGATCATCATAATGGGACAGGGGGCAAGAAGACTGTCTGCACAGGGGCTTCTTCGGGAAATAAAGGATACAGGGAAAGAAATGCGCCTGCAGCATATGGACCGCCCTGTTTCCGGAAAAGCGTATTTGTCCGAGATCATGCCGGATGATGTTTTGAACTCCGGGGAATGATGACTTTGAAAAAGAAATGCAGGAAAAGAAAATGCAGGAAAAATGCTTGACTTCGCATATCTGACTGTGATATAAGTAGACACAAGCAAGAGAAAGGGCCCCATCTGCCACCGGGTAGATGGAGAAAAGTGTCCAGCCGTATTCCGGTAGGTCTTAGAAGGAATACGGCTGGATATTTTTGTTTGTCAGGAAACTTTGTTCTCGGATCAGATAACAGTCTTTCGGGTATCGCAAAAAGTAAGTGACCTGGCAGAAAGAGGAGCAAGGAGGAAATAAGACATGAAGAGAGAATTTGGCAAATATGTATCTTTGAATATTTTTGGAATGCTGGGGCTGTCCTGTTATATTCTGGCGGATACATTTTTTGTTTCAGCAAAGATGGGGGCCGACGGTCTGACAGCCCTTAATCTTGCCATTTCTATTTACAGTTTTATCAATGGAACAGGGCTGATGATCGGGATCGGAGGCGGAACAAAGTACTCTATTTATCGTTCCAGAAGAGAAGAGGAAAAGGGAAACCGTGTATTTACGGCGGCCCTTGTAATGGGATTTTTGATCGGAATCATTTTATTTGCAGTGGGAATTTTTGCAGCTCGGCCGCTATCGATCCTTCTTGGAGCGGAGGGAAAGATCATAGAGATGACTACGGTTTACCTGCGGACAATTTTATGTTTTTCCCCCTGTTTTATATGCAACAACATTTTTCTTGCCTTTGTGAGAAATGACGGCAATCCCCGGCTTTCTATGACCGGGATGCTTGTGGGAAGTTTTTCCAATGTTGTTTTAGACTATATTTTTATTTTCCCGGCGGATATGGGAATGTTCGGAGCAGCGTTTGCGACAGGGCTTGCTCCTGTTATCAGTATGCTGATCCTTTCCCGGCACAAGTTTTCCGGAAAGAATGGCTTTCGTTTGCAGACAGACGGATCCTTCTGGCGCTATGCAAAAGGGATCCCTGGTCTGGGAGCTTCATCCTTTATCAATGAAGTCTCTTCCGGCGTCGTACTGATCGTTCTGAATCTTTTGATCCTGGGGATCAGCGGAAATACGGGAGTTGCGGCTTACGGGGTGATCGCAAACCTTGCCCTGGTGGCTCTTTCGATTTTTACCGGTATCTCACAGGGAAGCCAGCCTCTTTTGAGCAAATATTATGGGGAGGGAAACGGTGCAAAAGTGCGGGAAATATATCGTTATATGGTGATATTGGCTTTGGCAGTAGGTGTTTTTCTTGTACTGACCGCATTTTTTGCCACGGATTCTTTGATCGCTGTATTTAACAGCGAGGGGAATAAGGAGCTTGCCCGTATCGCTCATACAGGGCTTCGTATCTATTTCCTGGGATTTCTGGCGGCAGGTGTGAATATTGTGACAGCCGCGTGCAAAGGAGCATTGGAGCAGGCAGGAGAATCCTTCCTCATTTCGGTAATGAGAGGGCTGATCTGTATTGTGATCTACGCGGCAGTCCTTTCAAAATTGTTCGGCATGACCGGCATATGGGCGGCATTTCCGGCTACGGAGGCAACGACCCTTCTTTTATCTGTCTTTTTTGTTTGGCGCAGGAAGAATCCCTTTTCCAGGTAGACGATTTATGCTATAGTGAATAAGAAGATGAAGAAATAAAGAGGTGTTAAAATTGCGGGAACAGCTGACGAAGCAGGATGTGGAAAAAATACAGAAAGAAATTGAGTACCGGAAGCTGGTTGTAAGAAAAAATGCAATTGAGGCAGTAAAAGAGGCAAGAGCCCATGGCGATCTCAGTGAGAATTTTGAGTACCATGCTGCTAAAAAAGATAAGAATCAGAATGAGAGCCGGATCCGGTATCTGGAGCGGATGCTGAAAACGGCGAAAATCGTTCAGGATGACTCTGCAGCTGACGAGGTGGGTATAGACAAGAAAGTAGAGGTCTATTTTGAAGACGATGATGAGACAGAAGTATTTAAGCTCGTCACTTCTGTGAGGGGAAGTTCTTTAAATGGAAAGATCAGCATTGAATCCCCCATTGGAAAAGCAATTTTGAAGCATAAAGCCGGTGACAGGGTTTATGTAAAAATAAATGAAAATGCCGGGTACTATGTTGTGATCCGTTCTGTGGAAAGCACAGAAGGCGAGGACGAGGATGAGATCCGTCGGTATTAGAGGGGAGGAAGGAGAAGGGAAAATGGAACAGAAAGTATTTGAGGAGATTGAACGCAAAGCGGAAATTCTGATCAGGGCGCTTCCCTATATCAGAGATTTCAACAGGCAGGTGGCGGTCATTGAATATGGGTGCCGTAAGTATTTAAGTCCTGTAGCAGAACAGGATCTGATGCAGGATATTGCTCTTTTAAAAACAGTAGGAATGAAACCGGTAGTTGTCCATGATGCTCCAATGGGAGTAGATAAATTCAGGGAGAATAAGCGTATTGCCAAGCTTTTGGAATTATGCGGCACGAAGGCGATCGGCGTGTGCGGCATCGATTCCCATACCCTTCACATGATGCTGGACAATGATTATATTCCGGTTATCATGCCCAATGATATTGACAATGAAAACGTAGTGATTGATTCCAAGGATGCTGCGCTTGAAACGGCGGTGGTCCTTCATGCGGACAAGCTGATCTATCTTTCTTCCCACAGGGGAATATGGAAGGATGAGAAAAGAACCGCAGTTTATCCTCATCTGACGGTAGAGAAGATCCAGAAGATGAAAGAAGAGGGAAAAGTGACCGAGGGCGTTATGTCCAGAGTGGAACGGGGACTTACGGCAATCGAGAAGGGAGTAAACCGTGTACATCTCCTGGATGGAAGGATGCAGCATGCCCTCCTTTTGGAATTTTTCAGTGTAGCAGGAGTAGGGACGGCCATGATTAAGGATGAAAATCAGCTCTATGCTCATGAAAAGGATGAAGATTAGATGAGAAAAGAAAAAACCTTCCGGGAAAAGCTGCTGCCGCTTATTCTGGCGCTGGCAGCCATACCGGTTGTGATTCTTTCTGTTATGGCAATCGTCAGCCTGGAAGAAACTCTTACTGACCGCTATCAGGAACAGGTAAAAAACGATCTGCAGCAGTCAGTAAGAATGCTTGATGTTACTCTGGACAAATATACTTCTATTCTGCACGAATTATCAACAGATGAAGAATTTCAGGAAAACGTCCGGAATCTTGGAGAAGAACAGGGGAAGGGAAAAGCAGCCGGAGAAAGTATACAGCAGGACTTTGCATATATTTGCCGGAGAAACACCGGTATAGAAGGGATGAGCCTGCTGGGACCGAGGGGGACTTCGCTCTTCTATGAAAGAGAGGAAGAAGCCTCAAAGTCTGACAGCTGGATGGATGAGAGCCTTTTTGTGGAAACAGATCAGGAGATTACTTACCATACAGATACTGCACCTGTGTTTACGAAATCAGGAGAGCAGTATCTCTTTCATATTATCGGTCTTATAAAAGATGAAGAAGAAAATGCAATAGGTCAGGTAGTAATGAGCCTGAATGAAAGCGTGATCAGAGAAACTATTCAAAACGGCTCCAATACAACGACTTTTATCATCGATAAAGGCAGGGTGATCAGCTCATCAGACTCTTCCGCTATCGGCATTTCTACAAAAGAGCTAAGTGATGACAGTTCTTATGTGGAGACAAGAACAATGAAGGATACAGGATGGAAGATTGAGGAGCATTACTCTCTTAGTCTGTATGCGCGGACTCTCTGGGGGCAGGTGATATTTGAATTGATGATTGCTGTCGCTGTTATTGTTATTCTGGTAGTTGTAGCCTATTTTATGTCAGCGCCTCTGGTGCGGCAGGTGGGGCGGATTGTGACAGCTATGAATGCCGCAAGAAGCGGGGACTTTTCTGTGAGACTGACGGCAGATAAGAAGATGCCTTACGAACTGAATCGGATTTCAGAAGGGTTTAATGACATGATGCGTCAGATCGATATTCTGGATAAGCAGGGCAGGGCGGCAGCAGAGGAACAAAGGAATGCAGAACTCCAGGCTCTTGAAGCGCAGATAGACCCGCATTTTCTCTACAATACACTGGATGCGATCAACTGGAAAGCAATTGAAAAGGGGGAACTGGAAATCAGCCAGATGTTAGGAGATCTTGCTGATATCCTTCGTTACTCTGTGATGAACGCCGGTGAAGAAACAACGGTAAGAGGGGAGCTTTACTGGCTTCGTCAATATGTCAGGCTGCAGCAGGAAAGAATCGGGAAGGAAATTCTCATAGAGGAAGATGTGCCGGAAGATATAAAAAATAGAAAGCTCCATAAACTGCTGCTTCAGCCTTTTGCGGAAAACAGTATCCGGCACGGGTTCCGCGATCAGCAAGGAGAATGCAGGCTCCTGATACGCATGGCACAGGAGGAAGGTCTGCTTCATATTGTCATAGAAGACAATGGAAAAGGGATTGGGGAACGGGAACTGGAAAAGATCAGGCAGAAGGAACCAGAAAACGGGCACGTAGGAATAGAAAATGTAAGGAAGAGGCTTCAGTTGTATTATTCCAGCAGAGCATCCCTGGAATTTGAAAGTGTTCCGGGAGAATTTACAAGAGTACATATGTATATTCCTACAGAAAAAGGCGGCGATATAGATGAAAATCGTGATTGTAGAAGATGAAGCGGCAATACGAAATGGAATGGGAAATATACTGAAAAAGCTGAATCCGGCATATGAGCTTGTGGGAAAAGCGTCAAACGGGATAGAAGGATTGGAAATGATCCGTAAAGAGAAGCCGGATCTGGTGATCCTGGATATCCGTATGCCCGATATGGACGGCCTTGAGATGCTGAAAGTACTCAGACAGGAGAACAATGGCTGCAGGGCAGTGGTTTTAACGGCCTATTCTGATTTTGACTATGCGAAAACAGCAATTGAACTAGGAATTGAAAATTATCTTCTTAAACCGGTAAAGCTTAAGGAACTGGAAGAGACTTTAAAGCTTGCCGAAAAAAGGATCAATGAGGAAAAAGAACAAAAGAAAAAATATTCATTGGAGTCGGCTTTAACCCTGGCTTTGGCAGAGACGCCGGAAACAGATACCTATATGAAAGAACAGCTGATGGAGAAGTATGGATTTGACGCAGATGGAAATTTGGGCATTTTCTTCGTGTGGCTGGGAGAGCGGTTTCAGGATTATGCAGAGGAGATTTACAGCAGCCTTAAGGAGGCAGGCAGGAACAGTGGGATTTTTTCTTCCTGTGCTCTCAAAAGAGAAAAGAGAGACCTTGTGATGGCAGTACTGTATCGGATGCCGGGTCAGGAAGAAGCAGCGGCATACATAGAAACAAAGCTTGCTTCTGTGATTTCGGGGCAGACAGGAGGCCGGGCGGTCATGGGGCTTCATTTTTGCCATGGGCTTAAGGGGCTGTCAGAGGCAGCGGCGGGTCTTTTTGGCGCACTCGATTATTCTCTGACCGGAGGGGGACGGGAGCTTATATATTATGACAAGATCCTGGAAATGGGGAAGGAGCCGTTCAAATATCCGCTGGAGCTGGAAACAAGAGTAAAACAGGCAGTTGCAGGGAAGAACAGTACCGAAATATCCAGGTGTGTGGATAAGTTTATCGCTTACTGCAAGGCGGGAGATTTCCATCCGGCAGCAGTTAAAGAAGCCTGTTTCCGCTATTTCAGTGTGGTTTTCCATGCGGCGCGGGAGTACGGAAGGATCTATCAGACAGATCTTCCCGTGGCCCGGCGGATGCAGGAGATGATGGAAGCTGTGACATGGCAGCAGATCAGAGATGTATTTTCTGACTGTATGAGTCAGATTGAAGGAGAGAATGAGGAGCAGGATGAAAGTCTTCTTGTGAGAAAGGCACGTATTCTGATTGGAGATTATTATAATCAGGGAATTACATTGGAAGAGATTGCGGATAAGCTGGGGGTGTCGGGAGAATATTTGAGTACGCGGCTGAAAAAAGAAACCGGCATGACATTTACGGAGACAATGAAAAAAGTCAGAATAGAGCGTATCAAAGAACTCCTTGTGTCTACCAGTTTAAAGCTGAACCAGATCGCAGACCAGGCAGGCTACAGTGATCCGAAATACATGAGCAGGATTTTCAAGGAAGAGACAGGAATGCTTCCTTCAGAATACCGGAAAACACATTTGTAGGAGGGAACGATACAGAGGATACGGGGAAAATACACGAAAAAGATTAAAAAATTACTCCTTTTTTAAAAATATGAGCCTGTTTTTTTGGCAATAATGATATATGATAGTCTTGACTTGGAAAAAATGGAACATAATAAGACAGACAAGAATATATAGTTTTAAGAAAATTTTAGGAAAAGGGGAAGACGTATGAGTCAGGTAAAAGTACAATTCAAAACGCCGGAAGAAGTTATGGATTTTACAAATGTTGTTTCAAAGTATGATTACAACATGGATCTGAAGAAAAGCAGCAGAAAAGTTGTTGACGCAAAATCGCTGCTTGGTATTCTTGCTCTCGGACTGGAAAATAACCTGGAGCTGTGTATTTATTCCGACGAAGACTGCAGTGAAGTTGTAAATGCGATCGGGAAGTATGTCGTTGCATAGAAGTATTTAAAATGAAAAAATGAGGGAGAGCCGCAGATCATCAGCGATGGATGAACAGGCGGCCTCCCTTTTTAATTTACATTTTTGTTTTCACGATAAGATTTCCCGAAAGAAGGTCTGTTGCCGGAAGGAGGAATCAGATGGGAAATCCGATCTGTAATTCTGACCAGGATATCGGAAGAACCGATGAAAGCAAGGCTTGTGCAGAAAGCAAGCAAAATGATGGTCTCCGGAATAGTATTTATATTCTGCAGGATATGGGAACCGTATTTGAAGCAGGAGTATACAAGCCCGTGAAAGATGTAGATCGGCATGGTCCGACTGCCCAGGTAAGAGAAAAATGTGCGTTTCTCCGTTATGATAAAGGCGATCAGGAAAGTCAGAGCAAATCCTGCACCATAGCAGATCAGGCGCACCAGCATTCCTTCCAGAGGAGCCTGTCCCAGGTAATGATAATTGTATCTTCCGTAGCATATCTTAGGATCATAGCCTTTGTGGATCGGATCAGCGACAAGGAAAACGGCGGCAAAGATCAGTCCTGCAGCTGAAAGAATACGTATCCGGCGGGTACGCATCCTTGTGAAAAATTCCCGGTTCATATGATAGCCTGCCAGGAAGTAAGGATAGAAGACCAGAATCCTTGGAATGGAGAGGAAGTTGTCTTTCATTCCGGACAGCCCGATCAGGAGTCCTGCCGCAACTGCAAGGATCATATGTCCCGGCAGCTTTTTGAAGTAGGGAGTTGCCAATCTCCATGCAAAAAGAGCCAGAATATACCACAGAGAAAACTTCGGATAGAGAAGATAGAGTCCTGTGGGCCTGTGCAGGATGAAGGTGTACAGGGCATAATAAACACATTCATATACGAGATATGGAATGAGGAGCTTTTGGATCAGCTCTGTCAAAGAATGCTGGCGTTTGGAAAAATATCCTGATATGTAGATAAAAGCCGGCATATGAAAAGATGAGATCAGCCATTTTAAATTGTATAAAAAAGCATTATTTCCATAGTTTAAGTCTGTAAAGTGTCCCATAATGACAAGGACGATCAAGACAGCTTTATAATTGTCAAAAAGAAAATCACGCTTTGCGGTTGTTGTATCCATTGGAATCCCCCTTGCTAAAATGCAGCGGCATGCAGAAACATCTGTGCTTCTGCAAAGAACTGCCGAATTTCGCAGAAGATATCTTACTCCTTTTTGAGGAGGGAGACAAGGGTTTTCTTATAAATAATGCTAATTAATAGTGGAAAGTTATTGGTAATTCTTATATAATGATAGAGGAAAACCTCGGCTGGCAAAGAATGTGTACCTGCAGCCGGGGACAGATAAACCAGCAAATGGCATGAAAAGGAGAGGGATACATGGAAATGTTATCAATTGAAAAAGAATTACAGGGAAATTCTTATCCGGGCAGAGGAATCATTATTGGAAGAAGTGCAGATGGGAAAAATGCAGTGACAGCATATTTTATTATGGGAAGAAGTGAAAACAGCCGCAACCGCATTTTCGTAGAAGATGGTGACGGAATCCGTACTCAGGCATTTGATCCTTCTAAGTTGACGGACCCAAGCCTGATCATCTATGCACCGGTGCGCGTGCTGGGAAATAAGACGATCGTGACAAACGGAGATCAGACAGACACGATCTATGAAGGTATGGACAAGCAGATGACATTTGAACAATCTCTTCGCTGCAGAGAATTTGAGCCGGACGGTCCTAATTATACACCTCGCATTTCCGGTATCATGCATATAGAAGGCGGAAAATACAGCTATGCAATGTCTATTTTAAAGAGCAATAACGGAAGCCCTGAAAGCTGTAATCGTTTTACATTTGCCTATGAGAATGCAGCTCCGGGAGAGGGACATTTTATCCATACATATATGCATGACGGCAATCCTCTGCCAAGTTTTGAAGGTGAACCGAAGCTGATCGGGATTCCGGATGATATGGATGCTTTTGCAGAAAGTCTCTGGAGCAGTCTGAATGAGGAAAATAAGGTCTCCTTGTTTGTGCGTTATATTGATATAGAAACGGGAAAGTGGCAGACACGTATCATCAATAAAAATCAGTAGTTTTTTGAAGAGAAAAAACAAAAGAAAGGAACGGATAAAAATGAAAGAATTACAGTTGAAATATGGATGCAACCCTAATCAGAAACCATCCAGGATCTATGTGGCAGACGGAAGTGATCTCCCGATCCAGGTGCTGAACGGGAAACCGGGATATATCAATTTTATGGATGCCTTCAATGGATGGCAGCTTGTAAAAGAACTGAAGAAAGCCACCGGATATCCGGCAGCCACTTCCTTTAAGCATGTATCCCCGGCAGGGGCTGCGATCGGCCTTCCATTAAGCGAAACCCTTGCCAAGATTTACTGGGTAGATGACCTGGGAGAGCTTTCTTTGCTTGCCAGCGCTTACGCAAGAGCCAGGGGAGCCGACAGAATGTCTTCCTTCGGAGATTTCATTGCTCTGTCTGATGTTTGTGATACAGATACAGCAAGACTGATCAAGAGGGAAGTATCCGACGGAGTGATCGCGCCGGGTTATGAGCCGGAAGCGCTGGAAATCCTGAAGCAGAAGAAAAAAGGAAACTACAATATCATTCAGATCGATGAGGATTATACTCCGGCAGCTCTGGAGCATAAAGAGGTTTATGGAATCACATTTGAGCAGGGAAGAAATGAGCTGAATATCGGTGAAGATTTCTTCGACAATATCGTGACAGAGAACAAGGAACTGACAAAAGAGGCTAAGATCGATCTTGCTATCTCTATGATCACACTGAAATATACCCAGTCTAATTCCGTGTGCTATGTGAAAGGCGGACAGGCAATCGGAATCGGAGCAGGACAGCAGTCCAGGATCCACTGTACAAGGCTGGCAGGTCAGAAGGCAGACAATTGGTACCTTCGCCAGTCACCCAAGGTAATGGGACTTGAGTTCCTTCCGTCTATCGGAAGAGCAGACAGGGACAATGCTATTGACCTGTATATCGGAGAAGACTACATGGATGTGCTGGCAGAAGGAGAATGGCAGAAAATTTTTGTAAGGAAGCCGGAAGTCTTTACAAGAGAAGAAAAAAGAGCATGGCTGGATCAGATGACAGACGTTGCTCTTGGCTCTGATGCTTTCTTCCCATTTGGGGACAATATTGAGCGCGCCCACAGAAGCGGAGTGAAATATATCGCTCAGCCGGGCGGTTCTGTGAGAGACGATAATGTCATCGAAGTGTGCAATAAATACGGCATAGTGATGTCATTTACGGGAATCCGCCTTTTCCATCATTAAAATTTGTTGTATATTTGACGCAAAACGATTATAATAGTTTTGTGTGAGACTGATTGTGCAAAAAAAACGGACAATCGGTCAAAAATATGCGGTAAAAGGAGAATTAGTAAGATGGGAAAATATTTCGGTACAGATGGCTTTCGGGGAGAAGCCAATGAAGTATTGACAGTAGAACATGCTTTTAAGGTAGGCCGGTTTCTGGGATGGTATTATGGACAGGAACACAAGGCGAGAGTAGTCATCGGAAAGGACACAAGAAGAAGCAGCTATATGTTTGAGTATGCTCTTGTTGCAGGTCTGACCGCATCAGGTGCGGATGCGTTCCTTCTTCACGTAACAACAACTCCCAGCGTGTCCTATGTAACAAGAACAGAAAACTTTGACTGTGGTATTATGATCTCTGCAAGCCATAACCCGTTCTATGACAATGGAATTAAGGTGATCAACGGAAAAGGGCATAAACTGGAGGCAGAGGTAGAAGAGAAAATCGAGGCCTATATTGACGGCGAGATAGGAGAACTGCCCCTTGCAAAGAAAGACAATATCGGGCGGACAACAGACTATGTGGCAGGAAGAAACCGGTATGTAGGATATCTGATTTCTCTTGCGACCCGTTCTTTTGAAGGAATTAAAGTAGGACTTGACTGTTCCAACGGAAGCGCGTTTATGATCGCCAAAAGCGTGTATGATGCTCTTGGAGCTAAAACATACGTCATCAATAACGAGCCAAATGGTACAAATATTAACTTAAACTGCGGCTCCACTCATATAGAAGTACTGCAGCAGTATGTCAAAGAAGAGAGCCTGGATATTGCGTTCGCCTACGATGGTGATGCAGACCGCTGCATCGCAGTAGATGAAAACGGAAATGTAGTGGACGGCGATATGATCATGTATGTCTGCGGAAAATACATGAAAGAAAACGGACGTCTCAATGGAGATACTATTGTTACAACGATCATGTCCAATCTGGGACTTTACAAAGCCTGTGATAAAGTGGGACTGAAGTATGAAAAGACGGCAGTTGGAGATAAATATGTCTATGAAAACATGGTGAAAAACAATTTCTCCCTGGGCGGGGAACAGTCCGGACATATTATTTTCAGCAAACATGCTACAACCGGAGACGGCATCTTGACCTCCCTTATGGTTATGGAAGTTATGCTGGAGAAGAAGTTAAGCCTTGGCAAACTGACAGAGGAAGTCAAGATTTATCCGCAGCTTCTGAAAAATGTGCGTGTAACTGACAAAAAGACAGCAAGAGAAAATCCGGCTGTTGTAAAAGCAGTAGAGGAAGTAACAGCGGCCCTTGGTGATGACGGACGTATTCTGGTAAGAGAAAGCGGAACAGAACCTGTGATCCGTGTTATGGTGGAGGCTGCTACTGACGAGCTGTGCAGCAAATATGTGGATCAGGTAGTCGAGGTTATATATAAGGAAAATCTGGTTGCCGAAGCATAAGAACATAGAGTGAAAAATCATTGCCCCGCAGGATACTGCGGGGTATTTTGATGGGGAAAAGGGACATACTAATTCCTGGAGCCGGCAAAACGGTTTAAGAAGGAGGAGTCAGTATGTATCAGTATTTACCAATTACAGATGTATACGCAAGAGAAATCATTGATTCCCGGGGAAATCCAACGATAGAAGTAGAAGTGCTTGCGGCAGATAAATACCTTGGAAGAGCCAGCGTTCCATCCGGAGCTTCCACAGGACAGTATGAGGCTGTGGAATTAAGAGACGGAGAGGAACGTTACGGCGGGAAAGGAGTACAGCAGGCGGCGGAAAATGTCAATACGAAGATTGCTTCGGAGATCATTGGGAAAAATGTGCTGGATCAGATTGCTTTAGACGAACTGCTCATAAGGATGGACGGAACGCCCAATAAGAGGAAAATGGGCGCTAATGCAACGCTGGGGGTTTCCATGGCGGCGGCCAGGGCAGCAGCAGCGGCGTTAAGGCTTCCGCTCTATTCCTATCTGGGAGGAGTCAATGCGAAGACAATGCCCATTCCAATGATGAATATTATGAACGGCGGACAGCATGCAGACAATACGATCGATATTCAGGAATTTATGATCATGCCGTCCGGAGCGTGCTGTTTCAGGGAAGGATTGCGCATGTGTTCAGAAATATACCATCATCTGAAAGCGCTGCTGAAAAAACAGGGATACAGCACGGGAGTAGGAGATGAAGGAGGCTTCGCTCCAAATCTGAAAGATGCAAAGGAAGCCCTTTCCTTCATTATGGAAGCAGTACAGGCGGCCGGATATGAACCGGGAGAGGATATACGGATCGCCCTGGATGTGGCGGCGTCGGAGCTATATGACAGTAAACTGAAAAAGTATGTGTTTGCGGGGGAGAGCAGTATGCATGGATTCAAGGTGACGCGTACAGTGGAGGAACTGATAGACTACTATGAAGAACTTGCATCCGAGTTTCCTGTTGTTTCCATTGAAGACCCTCTCGACGAAGAGGACTGGGAGGGATGGGAACTTCTGACAGCCAGACTGGAACGGGATATCCAGCTTGTAGGAGATGACCTTTTTGTGACAAATGTAAGAAGGCTGCGAAAAGGTATTGAACGAAGTGTGGCAAATGCAATTCTTATTAAAGTTAACCAGATCGGAACGTTGACAGAGGCGTTTGACGCCATAGAGACAGCAAAAAAAGCAGGATACCAGGCGATCATTTCCCATCGGTCCGGAGAGACGGAAGACGCGGTTATAGCGGATATTGCAGTGGCCTTTAACGCCGGACAGATAAAAACAGGCGCACCCTGCAGAGCAGAGCGCACCTCAAAATATAATCAGCTTCTTCGGATAGAAGAACGATTGGGCGATACCGCCCGTTATGGATTTTAAAAGGTTTACCAGATACCAAGCACATGCTGGAGGATCAGGCTGACGGCAGTAATGCCAACCCAGCAGCAAAGGCCGAGGATAATAGGTTTGCCTCCTGTTTTTACCAGTTTCACAATGTTGGTATTCAGTCCGATGGCAGCCATGGCAACAACAATGAAAAATTTGCTCAGTTCTTTGATGGGAGCAAAAAATTCTGAAGATACACCGAACACATTTGTCGCCACTGTTGTGATGATGGAAGCGACAATAAAATAGATAATAAAGAAGGGGAAAATCTTTTTCAGGCTGACGGAGCTTCCGGAAGAAGATTTTTCCTTTTTTGTGCGATAAAGAGCAAGCACCAGCGTGATCGGGATGATGGCCAGCGTCCGGGTGAGTTTTACGGTGACGGCTTTGTCCAGGGTGGCAGATCCAAGCGCAAACATGTTGTCCCAGGTAGAAGCTGCAGCTGTAACGGATGAAGTGTCATTGATGGCTGTACCGGCAAAAATACCGAAAGCTTCGCCGCTTGTCTGGTCAAATCCCAGGAAATTTCCAAAATGCGGGAAGATTACTGCAGCCAGTACATTAAAGAAGAAAATAACCGAAATGGCCTGGGCGACTTCTTCGTCATCCGCATCAATAACAGGAGCCGTGGCGGCAATGGCGGAACCGCCGCATATGGAGGAGCCGACGCCCACTAAAGTGGCAATACGTGCCGGAATATGCATAACTTTGCTTAAAAAGTATGCCAGGATAAGTGAAGTGGCAATGGTGCAGATAATGATAGGAAGGGATTGCTTTCCTGTATCCAGGATAACGGAAAGATTCAGTCCGAATCCAAGGAGAATAACCGCGTACTGCAGAATTTTCTTGGCGGAATAATTAATACCGTCCTGAACAGAAGATTTATCTTTTATAAATAGTGTAACGATCATTCCGAGAATGATGGCGATCACAGGACCTCCGATGATAGGGAATGCTGTTCCGAGAAACCATGCGGGAACTGCAATGAGAAGGCACAGCAGAAGCCCTTTCATATTTTTAGTGACAACTTCCATAGTTTACCTCTTTTCTTTCTCTTTTTGAGTTTCAACAGTAGTTTCGGTCTGAACCGATGCTTTTAATTTATCACAGAAAAATAATAATGTAAAATTATAATAAATTATGATATGATAAAAATAATTTATATAAGGAGGGGAAATATGCTGGATTTTCGGATGGAGACATTTGTTACTGTATGCAAATATATGAATTATACAAAGGCTGCCAACGCCCTGCATATTACGCAGCCGGCTGTGTCCCAGCACATGCGCCATATAGAAGAAGAATATGGGGTGAAACTGTTTGAATTTCAGGGGAAAAAACTGTTTTTGACAAAGGATGGGAGAGCGCTTCTGAATATGGCTGTGACCTGGCAGCATGATGACCAGGCTCTTCGGAGAAAATTTCAGGAAAACGCTGCCGGGCAGCGCCATCTGATCTTTGGGGTGACTCTGACGATCGGAGAATATGTGATAGGTGATTATCTTGCCGGATATATGAAAAAGCACCCTCATACGCAGATCAGGCTTACCATTGCCAATACGGAGGGGCTTTTGAAGAAGCTGGATGAAGGAGAAATTGATTTTGCTGTAGTAGAAGGATATTTTGAAAAAAGCGACTATGATTTTCAGCTTTTCCGAAAAGAACGTTACATAGGAGTAGCGAGTCCCTACGGCGCCAAGGTAAAAATGAGCGGGGAAAAATGCGGGTGGCCCCGGATTTTCGGAGAGACATTGATCGTCCGGGAGCAGGGTTCCGGCACGAGGGAAGTGTTGGAGAGGGCGCTTAGGGAAGACGGCTATCAGATCGGTGATTTTGACAATGTGGTGGAAATCAGCAATATGAACGCTATCAAATCTATTGTAATGGGCGGAGGAGGAATATCTTTCCTGTATGAAGCGGCGGTGAAGAAGGAGATTGGAGAAGGAAGTCTTGTGGAACTTCCTGTGGAAGGCTTTCCCAAATACCATGATTTTACTTTTATCTGGCGGAAGAACAGCATTTTTTCACAGCAGTATAAAGAACTGCTCTTCCAGATGACAAATGCTACATAAAAAAACCTTGCTATCCGGGGAACAGTATGATAGAATATATTTGGTTTATCCACAGGAGGTGTGAAAAAGTGGAAATTTTGAAGATGGTATTAATGATTATATTTGCTATAGACTGTATCGCATTGACAATTATCGTATTGATGCAGGAAGGAAAACAGGCAGGCCTTGGAACGATCGGAGGCATGGCGGATACTTACTGGGGACAGAATAAAGGACGTTCTATGGAAGGAGCGCTTGTCAAGATCACCAGAGTTCTTGCTGTACTTTTCATTGTACTGGCAGCAGTGCTGAATATGAAAATATTTGCCTGATCATTAAGATAAAAATGTCGAGACACTCTTGTTTGCGGATAAGAGTGTCTTTTTACGTATACAGTATAGAAGGTGACAGAAAATGGATGATAATTTTGAAAAAAGAAAAAAGGTTATCTATGATTTTATCTGCGATGACCTGTATGTGCCAATGAAATTAAAAGAGATTGCCGTTATCCTTCAGGTACCCAAAGAACAGCGCACAGAGCTGAAGGAGGTGTTGGACAGCCTGATCACAGACGGCAAGATCCGTCTCTCTCAAAAGGGGAAATACTTGCGGGGAGAAGCGGGCAGGCTTACCGGAGTATATCAGGCCCATCCAAAAGGCTTTGGGTTTGTGAGTGTAGAAGGTGAGGAGGAAGATATTTTCATCGGCGAGGCAGAGCGGTGCGGAGCCATGCAGGGAGACACCGTTGCGGTTGTGCTTCTTCGGACGCCGGAAGGAAAAAGAAAAGAAGGAAAAATCGTGGAAATCCTCTCCCGTGGGACAACCCGTATTGTAGGGTTGTATGAGAAGAGGAAAAATAAGGGGTATGGTTTTGTACGCCCGGACAATGTCAGGTTCCTTCAGGATATTTTTGTGGCAGAAGAAAACAGCAAAGGGGCAATGGACGGACACAAGGTTGTGGTGCGTCTTTTAAGCTATGGAGATGAAAACAGAAAACCGGAGGGGAAAATAGAAGAGATCCTCGGGCATAAAAATGATCCGGGAACCGATATTTTATCCATTGTAAAAGGATATGATCTGCCGGTGGAATTTCCGGAGAAAGTGCTGAATCAGGCGGGAAAAGTGCCGGAGGAGATCAGCGAGGCGGATATGCAGGGCAGAAAAGATATCCGTGAATGGCAGATGGTTACCATTGACGGGGAAGACGCCAAAGATCTGGATGACGCAGTTTCTCTTACCTGGACTGACGATCACTTTACGCTGGGAGTCCACATTGCGGATGTGTCCAACTATGTGCAGGAAAGAAGCGCTTTGGACCGGGAGGCACTGAAGAGAGGAACCAGCGTCTATCTTGCAGACCGGGTGATCCCCATGCTGCCTCACCGGCTGTCTAATGGGATATGTTCTTTGAATGAAGGCGTGGACCGCCTTGCGTTGAGCTGTATTATGACGATTGACAGGCAGGGAAATGTGATCGATCATGAGATTGCTGAAACGGTGATCCGCGTAGATAAAAGGATGTCCTATACGGGAGTTAAGCAGATCCTTTCCGATCCTGACGGCGAGGAGGCAAAGGAGCAGGAAACTCTGGTACCTATGCTGAGACAGATGGCAGTGCTTTCGGAAATTTTGAGGAAAAAACGTCATAAAAGAGGAGCCATTGACTTTGATTTTCCGGAGGCAAAGATTCGGCTGGATGAGCAGGGAAAACCGATAGAGATCCAGCCCTATGACCGGAATGCGGCCACAAAGATGATCGAGGACTTTATGCTTCTTGCCAATGAGACAGTGGCGGAGGATTACTATTGGCAGGAGCTGCCGTTTGTATATCGGACCCACGAGGCTCCTGATGAGGAAAAAATCCGGAAATTTGCCATATTTATCAATAATTTCGGTTATTCCATGCATGTGGGGCAAGGGGAGGTCCATCCGAAAGAGATGCAGAAACTTTTGGAGAGGCTGGAAGGAAAACCGGAGGAGGATCTGATCAGCCGGCTTGCCCTAAGATCTATGAGACAGGCAAGATATTCATCGGAAAATACCGGACATTTCGGTCTGGCAGCGCCCTATTACACGCATTTTACTTCACCGATCCGCCGTTATCCGGATCTTCAGATCCACCGGATTATCAAGGATAACTTGAGAGGGCGGATGAACGATAAGAAAATAGAACATTACGAGTCAATCCTTCCGGAAGTGGCGAAACACTCCAGCGAAACGGAGAGAAAGGCAGAGGAGGCGGAGCGGGAGACTGTGAAGCTGAAAAAGGCGGAATATATGCAGGCCCATATTGGAGAGATATACGAGGGCATTATTTCGGGAATGACAAAATGGGGCATGTATGTGGAGCTTGAGAATACAATAGAAGGACTGGTCCATGTAGCCTCCATGCGTGACGACCATTATGAGTATTATGAAGAGCGCAGTGAGATGGCGGGGCTTCATACGGGCAGAACATATCGTTTGGGAGAAAAAGTATATGTCCGTGTGTCTGCGGCGGATCGTCTTACAAGAACAGTAGATTTTGAGATTGCAGAAAAAGGAGACTTTGAAAATGGCAAAGACCAGTGAAAAAATGATAGCCAATAATAAAAAAGCATATCATGATTATTTTA
The DNA here is from genome assembly GCF_037273965.1 of Claveliimonas sp. Classification (NCBI taxonomy): domain Bacteria; kingdom Bacillati; phylum Bacillota; class Clostridia; order Lachnospirales; family Lachnospiraceae; genus Claveliimonas; species Claveliimonas sp. The sequence goes on from NZ_JAYAZJ010000056.1 coordinate 23,460, forward strand.
TACTGGAAAAATATGAGGCTGGAATTTCTCTGGCTGGAACGGAAGTGAAATCTCTGCGTATGGGAAAATGCAGCATTAAAGAATCATTTATCCGTATCGAGAATGGAGAGGTTTATATTTACGGCATGCATATCAGCCCATATGAAAAAGGAAATATTTTCAACAAAGATCCCCTTCGCATAAGAAAGCTTCTTCTTCATAAATCCGAGATCAATAAAATGGCCGGGAAAATGAAGGAAAAAGGGATTGCAATTGTACCGCTAAAGGTATATTTTAAAGGTAGTCTTGTCAAAGTGGAGATTGGCCTTGCGAAGGGTAAAAAACTGTATGACAAGAGGCAGGATATCGCAAAAAAAGATCAGCAAAGAGAAGCAAGCAGAGAATTTAAAGTAAGGAATTTCGGATAAGGAGAAACGGGTATGGTTCCGACCAATAAAAAACAGCTAAGAGATCTGGTATCACAGACAACCATAGAAACTTACGAAGAGCTGACCCCACAGCTGGTCCAGCTGATCCAGGAGACTAACAGAAAAGAAGATCTGACAGAAGCGCAGAAACAGGACGAGATTTCTCTTCATATGATAGGGTATATCAAATCATGTACTAATGAGATTATTATAGAAGTCCTGGCGGAAATTCTTGGGCTGGAAGACGAGAAACAACCGGTACACATAGGAGGGAGATAAAATGGCTTACTGTGTAAAATGCGGAGCGAAAGTACAGGATGGAGCAAAGTTCTGCCCGGAATGCGGAGCAAGTATTCCGGAGGGGCAGGCGGAAAATAAAGATAGAGAGCAGTATACTTATACAAACCAGGATACCTGGAATTACAGTTACCAGGGCGGAGGATATCAAAAGGAACAGCAAAACGGATATCAGAACAGCGGCCCGGGCGGAAATCAGCAGTATTATCAATATAAGGAAGAAAAATTTGAAAAAGAAGATGTACAGAGAAATAAAGTGATGGGAGTGCTGTCTTATATCGGGATTCTGGTTCTTGTGCCCCTTCTGGCCGGAAATAAATCTTCGCCATATCTCCGTCATCATCTGAATCAGGGGATTGTGCTTTGGATCACCTCCCTGATCCTGAATCTGATCACCAATGGTTCCTTGCTGGGTTATCAGATATTTTATCATTATTCATGGGGACTTTCTCTTGTGGGCGGCGTGCTTTCTCTGGCCCTTTTTATCCTTGCGATTGCAGGGATCGTGAGTGCATGTAAAGGAACGAAAAATCCTTTGCCGGTGGTGGGAAGCATCCGCATATTCCAGTAAACATAATTTTTTATCAGTTTTAAGATATAAAAGGGAGAGAAAAAAGTGACAGCAGAAAGGGTAAAGCATATCGAACCTTCCAAAACAGTGGAGCTGACAGTACGCATTGCAGAGCTGAAACGGCAAGGGGAAAAAGTGATCGGCCTGAATGTGGGGGAGCCGGATTTTGTCACTCCGCCCCATATCTGTGCAGCGGCAAATCAGGCGCTGAAAGAGGGGTTCACGAAATACACGCCGGTAATGGGTATCCTGCCTCTTAGGGAGGCAATCTGCCGGAAACTGGAAAGGGAAAATCATGTCTGTTATACTCCGGATCAGATTACCATTGGAGCAGGGGCAAAGCAATGCATTTATGCTGCTCTGATGGCGGTCTGTAATCCCGGCGAGGAGATCATCATTCCATACCCGTGCTGGGTCAGCTATACTGAAATGGTAAAGATGGCCGGAGGAACTCCGGTTCTTGTGCCCTGCAGAGAAGATTTCAGCCTTGATGCGGAAGCGATCAGAAACGCTGTTACAGATAAGACAAGAGGAATCCTGATCAACACTCCCAATAATCCTACAGGAGCAGTCTATTCCGGAGAGGCACTGAAGGAACTGGGACAGCTTGCGGTGCAAAAAGATTTCTATATCCTGGCGGATGAAGTGTATGAGGCCATGGTATATGACGGAGCAGAGCATGTGAGTATCGCTTCCCTGTCGGAATCAGAAGAGTGGAAAGACCATATTATTTTGATCAACAGTTTTTCCAAGACCTACGCAATGACAGGATGGCGTCTCGGGTATCTGGCGGCCTCTCTGGAAGTGATCGGGGCGGTCAATAAGCTTCAGAGCCAGATGGTGTCCTCCATCCATTCCCTTTCACAGAAAGCGGGAATTGCGGCATTGAACGGAAGCCAGGATTCAGTGGCTGATATGGTGGCGGAATATGAAAAAAGGCGCAGATATGTGTATAGCTGCCTTGAGAGCATGGAAGGAGTAAACTGTCGTCTGGGAGAGGGGACTTTTTACCTTTTGCCTGATATACGCGCCTATTATGGAGCTTCCTATGGAGAATGGGAAATAAAGGATGATATTGTCATGGCGGAATACCTTCTGCAGGAGGCGCATATTGCTGTTGTTCCGGGGAGTGCGTTCTATGCGCCGGGACACCTGAGGATCACCTATGCGGCCTCGCAAGCAGAACTGAAACAGGCGATGGATCAGATGGAGGAAGCGTTGGAAAAACTGCACAGAAAAAGCTGAAATACAGAGCAGTCCTTCCTTGACATTATGCAGCCGGTTTACTATAATAAATAAGCGCCAACAGAAGACGTCTGCGGACCAGAAAGGCAGCAATCAGGGCTTGTACTGGTTTCGACGGGGGTTTGGAAGTTGGGGAAGCCATCCGTAGCGGGACACTACGTTAAAAGTTCCAATTAAATATAAACGCAGACAATAGAGAATTAGCGTACGCTGCCTAATTTCGGCGGCAGTCGGCCTTAGGTCATCCGCTGCTTAAGATCCCGGCTTCAACAAGGCGGAGCACTTCGTTTCCAAAGCTTTGAGGAAATGGAAGAATTTATGAAGCTACTGAAACCGGAAGCTTGTCATTAAGCGTCCGGCAGAGGGAATGAAAAAGTAATGACTGTGATGGGAGATGCCCTGATGGAAAGGCTTTCGGACGCGGGTTCGATTCCCGCCAGGTCCATCCTAAAGGGGGTGTCGGTTAATATCGGATTTTACCCCCTGGCATGCAAGGAAGGGACAATCCCAGAGGATTCGTTTTTTAAGAACCGGATCTTCTGTCGGATTGTCTCTTCTTTTTTTCTCGTATTTAGGGTACAAAAATCTCCCGATTTGAACAATCTGTTTCCTGACAGCCTCTTATACTTTTGATAATTGATTTTTGGGAGAAATCAGGAGAAGAGAGCACCTGTCTGCAAATATCATAAAATTGAAGGCAAAGTGGCGTGAAAAAACTATTTTTCATCCAGGCAAGGTTAATACGCGATTTTGATAAGAAATTTTTAATATATATCTGGCTGAGAAGACCATCGTCCAGCTCGTCTTGTACAACAAAACGGTAAATAAAGGAAATCCCTGTATTTTCCATGACCAGTTTCTTAACAGCGTTGATCGTGCCTATTTCTACATAAGAACGGAAATTGGTGATATCCTGATTATACTCGTGAAGGATTTTTATCAGATTGCGTTTGGAATTGGTTGCGCTTTCACGAAAAATCAGTCTGGAACTGTTCAGTTCTTCAAAATTTACGGTCTTTTCTGCCAAAGGATGCTTTGGCGAACAGACACAGATTGTTTCACATTCAAATAACTCCCGGCTTTCATATTCTGTGTGCGGGCAGTAGATATCAGATACGCAGAAATGTATGTTTCCGTTTTTTAACTGTTCTAAAAGGGTATCCGCTTCATCCAGATACATATAAACTTTTTTATCAGGGTATTTTCGGAGATATTCAGCAAGGATTAGTGGAACCAGAGATTCTCCGATTGTAACGATAGAACCGATTTTAATTTCTTCCGGTTCTTTTTCAGGAGTTTTCAGATACTCTGTGATTTGAACGGAGTCTGCCTTTACAGTCTGTGCGAAGCGGTGGAGAAGCTTGCCGTGCTCAGTCAGATGCAGTCTGCGTTTTTCATCATAATAGAACAGTTTTGTGGAGTATTGGTTTTCCAGATGTTTAATATGTTGAGTAACGGCCGGCTGCGTTATATTCAGGAGACTGGCTGTCTGGGTATAACTTCTGGTTTCGCAAAGGCTAAGAAAAGTATCTATTCTGACGTCTAACATAAAATCCCTCCCTGTGTAAATATTCAGATAAATTTAGGTATAACGACAAGTTATCGGCCTATAAGATAATATAATTTCATTTTACTAGTTATTAGTGATAGAATCAAGGTAAAGATATTCCGGATATCAAAAAAGAGGGAGGAGGATTGCAAATGAAAATTGGAGCAGTAACTATAGGACAGTCTCCTCGTGTCGATGTAACGCCAGATATTTTGCCTATTTTGGGTGATAAGATTGAGTTGCTTCAGGCGGGAGCGTTGGATGGATTGAGCCGGGAAGAGATAGAAGACATGGCGCCGGGTCCGGAGGACTACGTGCTGGTTTCCAGGCTGAATGATGGAAGTTTTGCAAAATTTGGGGAAAGTTTTATCCTGGAAAGAATGCAGAATTGTATATCTAAGCTGGAAGAACAGGGCGTTTCACTGATCATGATTTTCTGCGCAGGATCTTTCCCGGATGTTTTTCAATCGCGCGTGCCATTGGTATATCCGGCAAAAATTTTAAACGGGCTGGCAAAAGCTCTGAGTAAGGAGTCAAATATTATTGTGATCACTCCGGACGAACAGCAGATCCAGCAGGCCTACGAGCAGTGGGGGCCAATTATGAAAAAGGTAACGCCAATACCGGCAAATCCGTATGGAGACATCAATGAGGTGTACAAAGCGGCAGAATTGGCAAAGGATGCCACAGCGGATCTTATCGTGATGGATTGTATCGGTTTTACCAGAGAAGCGAGAAGAATTGTAGCAACAATCACCGGGAAACCTGTTCTGCTCTGCAGAACCACTATGGCACGTGTTGTAAGAGAAATGTTGGACGGTGAATTAACCGCAGATTAAACTAAAGGAGGAAGGAAAATGGAATACCCAATTGGAATTGAGATGTCACCAGATTATTTGTCTTATGAGGTAAGTAAAGCTGCCTATAAGCTTGTCAAAGAGGTTATGCTTGTCGAGCCGGGGGAAAATGTAGTTGTTACAGGAGATACGTCTACAGATAAAAGAGTACTTGACGCGATTATGAACGCGGCATATATCGTAGGAGCGAACCCCGTGCTGGTCTATGTTCCTACGAATGAGAAGGCGTATGCGGAACCGATAGCACCTCTTGGTAATGCGGTTGCGGTTGCAGATGTATGGATCGAGCTGTCTTATTCGTCTATCATGCTCTGTGAGTCATGGAGAAAAGCAATCGATTTTGGATGTCGTTATATCAATCTGACAGGAATGGATGTGACGATGATTGTAAAATGTATCGGCAGAGTAGATGTCGCAAGCGTTGTAGAATTGGGAGAGACATTGAAAGCTAAGATGGAAGCTGCAAATGAGATTATTATTAAAGACGGAAATGGAACCTATCTGACAGCTAAAAATGAGGGACGGCCTGTAAGACATTCCGGACAGCTTGCTACCTTTAAAGGTTACCCATTTATGATGTGCGGACAGATCAGCTGGTGTCCTATTGAAGAGACCATTAATGGAAAACTCGTGTTTGATGCGGCTATTTTCCCGCCGACGGATATGGGAATCCTTTCGGGCAATGTAGAGCTGACTCTGGAAGAGGGCAGAGTTACAAAGATTGAAGGAGGAAAGGATGCAGAAAGATTTAAAGCATGGCTGGAATCCTTCGACGATCCGAATATGTTCCGCCTTGCTCACTATTCACTTGGATTTAACCCGGGTGTTACAGAGGCAACAGGGCGGATTGTAGAAGACGAAAGAATTTTTGGCTGCATGGAGTTTGGAATCGGAAGTCAGGGAAAGATGATTCGCGGAAGTTATTGGACAGCGGCATCCCATACAGATGGAGTTGTTTCCAAACCAACCATTATTTTGGATGGCGTCACTATGGAAGAAGATGGAAAATACGTTGATCCGGAACTCATAGAAATCTGTAAAAAAATGGGTGCAGCAGGATACTAAAGAAACATAAGAGGATAGGCGCCTGAACGTTTCTGCGACTCAGGCGCTTTTTTGATACCGTCATGTAAAGGAACAGGAGAGGAGGAAAAAAAGAATGCAAGATAATCAGAAATCTAAAGCAGCGGATACATTTGAGAAAATACGATGTTCAGAGCCGATGACGATTATTTTTGGATCGGTTCTCGCGGTATTGTCAGGCATAATATGTATGCAGATCATGGGAAAGGTCGGAGTTTCGGCTAATACATCTATATTAGGCGCGATTTTTGCGATGCTTGTCGCAAGGATTCCGATGACAGTATTTGGGAAATTTAAAAGTGTGGAAAGACAGAATTATATCCAGACGATTGTGTCTGGCGCAGGTTTTTCCGCAGCAAACTGTGCCTTTGTGGCAGTAGCTATCCTGTTTGTGATGGGTGAATTTGACGCTATTTTGCCAATGGCGCTGGGATGTATTTTCGGAACATTGATTTCCGTTTATACGGTAGGGGCGTTGTTTGATTCTCCTTTGTTTCCTGCCAAAGAAGCCTGGGCGCCGGGAGTGGCTACTGCGGAGGTCCTGGAGGCTGGAGATGAGGGCGGGGATAAAGCTAAACGTGTTATCCAGGGTATTGTTGTAGGAATCCTGGGAAGTATCGTAAAATTACCGGTAGGCGCCGTAGGTATCGTATTCATTGCAAACATTGTATCTATGCTGGCGTTGGGGATAGGTCTGCTGATCCGGGGATACTGTGCCCCGCTGACAGGGTTTGATCTTGGGGCGACGAGTATCCCTCAGGGCTTTATGGTTGGAGCAGGTATTATCGCATTGATCCAGTCGGTTGTATCAATCTATCAGGGCTCTGCAAAAAGAGCAAAGAAATCAGAGGGAGATGATGTGGAAGAGGGACTGACTGTTTCTGCGGGAAAGACTAAGTGGACGCTGATCATTGCGTTGCTCACCCATTTGGCTGGCGGCGTATTTGTAGGAGTGATCTGTGGAATATTTACTGGGATGTCTGCTGGTGAAATGGCCTTATGGGTACTCTGGACTGCGTTTGCCTCTGTTGCTTCGATGATTATTATAGGGAAAGCTGCAATGTATTCCGGGTGGTTTCCAGGATTTGCGGTCACTACGATTTTCATGACCATCGGTGTCGTTATGGGCTTCCATCCTCTTGCTGTTGCGGTTTTGACTGGTTATATCAGCTCTGTAGGTCCATGTTTTGCGGATATGGGATATGATTTAAAAACAGGCTGGCTGATCCGTGGAAAAGCAAAAAATCCGGAATATGAATTGTATGGAAGAAAACAACAGGTTTGGATAGAAATGCTGGGAGCTTTGATCGGAATTATTGTTGTCATCTTTTTTGCGGACATGACATTAAAAGACGGATTGATTCCGGCTACAAGTACAGTATTTGCGACTACCGTAGAGATGGGGAGCGATATGGCGCTTATGAAGGAGCTGGCCATCTGGGCGATTCCGGGAGCGATCATTCAGATAATCGGAAGAAAGTATATGTTTGGCGTCCTTTTGGCGACCGGGCTTTTGATCAATAATCCAATTTATGGAATAGGTGTTGTTGTAGCTGTTATTATCCGAAAGATTATCGGGGATGAATTTATGAACTGCCGTGATGCTGGTTTGATTGCAGGGGATGGATTATACAGCTTTTTCTCGAGTCTTATCAAAATGTTTATCTAAATGCATAGAATCAGAAAGGAAGACAGTAAAATGGAACAGAAAATCGATGAACTTGTGAAATCATACCGTAATGATATGATCCAGTCTCTAGAAGAACTGGTTAAGATTCCCAGCGTGATCAATCTGGAAAGCGCCGGAGAAGGCGCCCCGTTTGGTCAGGAAATCCGAAGCGCCCTGGATGCGCTTATGGAGCTGGCCAAGACGCTTGGATTCGAAGTGCGGGATTATGACGGCTACGCGGCTGCAGTGGATTTTGGAGCAGAAGGCAGGGAGATAGGGATCTTGTCCCACATTGATGTGGTTCCGCCGGGGAACGGCTGGTCAAAGCAGCCCTTTGTCCCGGAAATTGAGAACGGGAAAATGTACGGAAGGGGCACGATTGATGACAAAGGACCGTTGGTTGCCGCGCTTTATGCAATGAAAGCTGTGAGGGAAAGCGGCCTGCCCATTAAGAACCATGTACGGCACATCATCGGCTGTGATGAAGAGACAGGCCACCGTTGTATCAAGTATTATCTGACCAAGGAAAAAGGCCCGGATCTTGGATTTTCTCCAGATGGTATGTTTTCTGTCATCCATGCGGAGAAAGGGATCCTGCGGTTCCAGATCCAGAAGGAACGAGAGCTTCCAAACACAAAGGAACTTTGCGTGATCCGGATCAAAGGGGGAACAGTTGTAAATGCAGTACCTAACATTGCGGAGGTGTGGATTGGCGGCCCAAAGGAGCAGCTGGAAGAGATTCTTAGGGAGTTCCAGGAAAAGATTTCCAAGGGAACTGCACAGATAAGAGAGGGAAATCTTTATCTTGCGTTTACCGGAGTCAGCGCCCACGCTATGCAGCCTTGGCTGGGAGAAAATGCGATCCTGTCCATGATCCGGTTCCTAAAGGATCTGCCGTTTGCGGATTACAAGACCAGGGAATATTTCAAAGCTCTGGCTGCTCTGTTTGAAGACGGCTGGGAAGGAAGAGGCCTGGGAATTGCCTGTGAGGATCAGCTTTCAGGAAAACTCAGTATGAATCTGGGGATCCTGAATGTGGAGAAAGAACACAGTGAACTGAAGGTAGATATCCGTTGTCCTGTCCATGTTGATCTGGACACAGTCTGGAAGACAATCCGTCTGACCTGTGAGAAACATGGATTCCAACCGGAATACTGGCAGAAACGGCCGCCGCTCTATGTACCTAAAGATGCACAGCTTGTGCAGATTCTGCTGGATGTGTACGAAGATGTGACTGGGACAAGAGAAGAGGCCATCACTATCGGGGGCGGAACCTACTGCCGTGATGTAGAGAACTTTGTTTCTTTTGGTCCGGTATTTCCGGGTGAACCGGAGCTGGCTCACGAGGCAGATGAATTTGTTGATCTGGATGAGCTGGTACAGTGTGCAAGACTATATGCGCAGGCACTGTATCGGCTGCTGCAGATGGAGTAAGATTGCATAATTTTAAGAGAGGGGATGTCGGTACCGACATCCTCTCAGACTGTAGACAAAGTTGGTGCGGGAGCTTAGTTCCGGCACCACTTCTTTGCCCAAATACAAATTCCCATATTTTTGTGTGAAAGATCAAAAAGAATCCTGATTTTCTGTCCTGCCTTTCTGGATGATCACTCATCCATTCATGGAATATGCCTCAAGTGGCAATTTCGATATTTTCGCATAAGTTAATATTGAAATTCTGCAAAAAATGACAGGAGGCAGCGAAATATGAGTTTAAACGGCATTGATATCAGCAATCATCAGGCAGGGCTTGACCTTGCAAAAGTTTCTGCTGACTTTGTGATATGTAAGGCTACAGAAGGAACCGGTTTTGTGGATCCATACTGTAACGGATTTATTCAGAGGGCAAAAAGCCTTGGAAGAAAAACAGGAGTTTACCATTATGCCACAGGAAAAAGTACAGGAAAAGAAGAAGCGGATTTTTTTTATAAAAATATTCGGGGGTATATCAAACAGTCGGTACTTGTTCTTGACTGGGAAGGAAAAGCAATAGAAAAAGGTCCGGGGTATGCCAAAGCGTTTCTGGACCGGATTTATGAATTGACAGGAGTAAAACCGCTCATTTATATGAGCAACAGTGTAGTAAACAGTTATGACTGGATAAAGGTTGTACAGGCAGATTATGGTCTGTGGAATGCCGGATATTTTGCGGGGGATCAGACAATGGGCTATACGCCGGATGCTCCTGTTTACGGCAGCCTGGGGGCGTGGAAAACCTGTGCTATGTATCAGTACACTCCGTCGGGAAGGCTGCCGGGGTGGAGCGGCAATCTTGACCTGAATGTATTTTACGGCAGCAGGGAGGCCTGGGACAAATATGCGGGAGCTTCAAGCGTCATAAATGATCCGGATGGAGAGATAAGAAATGGAGGAGAAATGCAGGGAGATAAATCGCAGAAGGGCGAAGTATCCTACCAGGTACATGTGAGGAGACAAGGGTGGCTTTCCTGGAAATGCGACGGGGAAATGGCTGGGACAACCGGGCAGAACAGGCGGATAGAAGCGCTTCGTATCGCGCCTCCGGGAAAGACCAATGTAAAAATCCATATGAAAGGAATCGGAGATCGGGAGTATCAGGATATTACGAAAAATACGATCCTTGGCACAACAGGAGAGAAAAGGCGGATAGAAGCCATTGCTATAGAAGGCAGTACAAAAGAGGAGGAGCTTCATTATGCCTATCAGGTACACCAGAAAAGTAAAGGGTGGACAGACTGGAAATTTGATGGGGAATGGGCAGGAGAAAGAGGAGGATCTCTTCAGATGGAAGCAGTGAGGATCCGGATTGCCCATCTGATCCTGGAGGCTCATGTGCAAAGCGAAGGCTGGCTGCCGAAAGTTCCGGATGGTGAGATCACGGGAACTACAGGTAAATCCCTTCGGCTGGAAGCATTCCGGCTGGATCCTTTTGAGAACGAAATCAGGGCGAAGGCCCATATTCAGTCAGAGGGCTGGGTGGATTATGGCATCATCAGTAAAAATACCGTGATCGGTACAGTAAATGAGAAAAAGCGGCTGGAATGTCTGTGCTTTGAAGGTCCCTTTGAATGGCGGGCGCATCTTGCTCACAGCGGCTGGACAGACTGGACTTTGGCAGATGGTATTGCAACACTGGGAACGGTGGGGCAGGCGCTTGCAATGGAGGCGTTTCAGATACGCATGAAAAGATAGAGGTTACGCCCGGACTTCTATGCTATAATGAAAATGGAAAATAAGAAATACAAAACAACTTTTACTGCGGCAAAAGTAAGCAGGAGGACCGATGAAGGATATCATAAACAATATATTCAGGAGAAGGAAAGTCAATCTGACCAGGCTGCCTGCTTATGGATTTTCAGAAAAAAAGGGCAGATATTTCTATCATACGGTGCTGCCGGGCAGCGGGTTTTCGATGGAGGTGGAAATTACCGGGAAAGGTTTGGTGAAAGCGACCGTAATTGACGCAGAAACAAATGAACCCTACACTTTGCATCTTACTGACAGCGCATCGGGCAGTTTTATCACAGGAGTGAAAATGGACTATGAACAGGTGCTCACTGATATTGCAGAAAACTGTTTTGAGCCGGATGTTTTTAAGGGCACACAGACAAAAGCGATAATCGCTTATGTTCGAGAAACTTATGGAGATGAACTGGAATTTCTTTGGGCGAAAACGCCTGATAATGCTATCTGGCGCCGGAAAGATACACAGAAATGGTATGCCGCAGTCCTTACAGTTTCCCGCAGCAAGCTGGGACTTTCTTCTGACGAAATGGCTGAGATCATCGATTTGCGGATCGAACCGGAACAGATGGAAGCGACTGTGGATAATAAAAAGTATTTTCCCGGCTGGCATATGAATAAAAGAAGCTGGTATACCATAATTTTGGACGGTTCAGTACCGGAAGAGGAGATATACAACAGAATTGACAGAAGTTACCGTCTGGCAACAAAATAAATCAGGAGAAAACCTCTGTTTTAAGGGGTTTTCTCCTGATGCTTTAATAGAACGGAGACGGAGGGATTCGAACCCTCGTACCGGCGATAAAACCGATAAACTGATTTCGAGTCAGCCCCGTTACGGCCACTTCGGTACGTCTCC
>NZ_JAYAZJ010000057.1:0-2868 GCF_037273965.1 Claveliimonas sp.
GGGGATGAGTATTGATGATTCATTTGTTAAAAGCTGAATATAAAAAAAGCTTTATTGAACTTAAAACATATTATCCTGATCAGATTGTGGATATTATTATCAAATATTTTCTTTTTGTAGCTTTTTTTGTCGGATTTGGAAAAAGTCAGATTGATGTCGGGGCGTTTTACATAGGGTATCTTTATTGGATGATAGCGTCATATATCATAGCGGAAGCGTCTGCCAGCATATCGTTCGAAAAACAGGTTGGAACAATCGAACAGATTTTCTTAAAACCTGTTTCTGTTCTTCAAATCCTGACCTTACGGACGTTCGTGATGTTCAGTATTTCCGTTTTGAAATTCGGTATTCTATTTCTCATAGTATCATTGACACTGAAAATAACATTTACGGTGACACCGGCAGTGCTTCTGATTTTCCTTATTTCTATTATTGGATTTACCGGTATCGGGATCGGACTTTCAGGCCTGACATTATTGTTTGCAAAAACAGCATCGTTTGAATCTATTGTTTCATACGGACTGCTGCTGATTTCCGGTACTGTTATTTCTTACCAGAATATGCCGGATATAATCTTCAAAATCATACGGATCCTGCCTTTTGTATTGGAGATAGATATTTCGCAAAAAGTACTAAAGACGGGAATAATCAGTATTCCGGATTTCTTCCTGGTTTTACTGTCGAATGTAGCGATGTTTTGTCTGGGGTGTTTGGTTTTTCAGTTCTTTTTAAAAAGAGTGAAGCGATATGGAGTCATGAACAAATACTGATTTGTCGCTCCTTTTACTTGACACTCCCGGTTTTTTCGGGTAAAATTTGAATAATTTCATGGCGAAAGCCGAATAAATGAACGATGAAGGGGAATAGTAAGCCTAAGAGAAGTTTCAGAGAAGAGGCGGGTGGTGCGAGCCTTTGACGGATCACGGCTGAACCGGACCTGGAGTTCCTGTATGAAAAGTACAGCGTTTTATCAGCGTTAATGATCAATGAAGTGAGCCGCAGATTTTGTGGTTAATGAGGGTGGTACCGCCGGACATCCGGTCCCTGTTTGGGACGGATGCCCGGTGTTTTTGTTTATTTAACAGAAAACTTCGTTCCCTGTTAAATAAACACGCTCCGCGGGATGCGCACTCGCGCGAAGCAGAAACTTGTCGCTAAAGCGACCGCGCTCGGCGCGAGAGTTCCGCGAGCGGAACTCTTGGTTTAACAGAAAACTTCGTTCTAAAAACAGGGGGCAGAAGTCCTTGGAAGCTGTGAAAAATATTGATTGAGAGGAGAATGCGACATGGCAAAGGACAACAAAAAATTTGTAAAGTCTATCACATCCAGAGATGAAGATTTCGCTCAGTGGTACACGGATGTGGTGAGAGAGGCAGAGCTTTGCGACTATTCCAGCGTGAAAGGATGCCTGAACTATCTGCCGAATGGATATGCAATCTGGGAAAATATCAAGGCAGATCTGGACAAGAGATTTAAAGATACAGGAGTAGAGAACGTATACCTTCCGATGCTGATTCCGGAGAATCTGCTTCAGAAAGAAGCGGATCACGTAGAAGGATTCGCTCCGGAAGCTGCATGGGTGACACATGGCGGAACAGAGAGATTACAGGAAAGATATGCGATCCGTCCGACATCAGAGACACTGTTCTGTGATCTGTGGAGCCGTATCGTGCAGTCTTACCGTGACCTTCCGAAAGTATGGAACCAGTGGAATTCCGTACTGAGATGGGAAAAGACGACACGTCCGTTCCTTCGTTCCAGAGAGTTCCTGTGGCAGGAAGGACATACCATCCACGCAACTTACGAGGAAGCAGAAGAGAGAACACTTATGATGTGGAAGGTCTACAAAGACTTCATCAGCGAGTCTCTTGCGATTCCATATGTAGCTGGAAGAAAGACAGAAAGTGAGAAGTTTGCAGGTGCAGAAGACACATACACAGTAGAAGCGCTGATGCATGATGGAAAGGCACTTCAGTCCGCGACAAGCCACTTCTTCGGAAATGGATTCCCGGATGCATACGACATCAAATATCTGGATAAGAACAATGAGCTCCACAGTGTTTATGAAACATCCTGGGGACTTTCTACAAGAATTATTGGTGCGATCATTATGGTACATGGCGATGACAGCGGCCTGGTGCTTCCGCCAAGAATCGCTCCGAAACAGGTACGCGTGATCCCGGTGGCACAGCACAAGGAAGGTGTTCTTGACCGTGCAGAAGAGCTGCTGGCAGCGATCCGCGCAGAAGGATTACGTGCAGACATCGACGAGTCCGAAAAGAGTCCGGGATGGAAATTCAGCGAGCAGGAGATGCTTGGAATTCCGGTACGTGTGGAACTTGGACCGAAAGATATCGAAAACGGTCAGGCAGTCCTTGTAAGACGTGACACAAGAGAGAAGACTGTTGTAGCAATCGACGAGGTACCGGCAGCACTGGCTGAACTTCTCGAGACAATTCAGCAGGATATGTATACAAGAGCAAAAGCATTCCTGGACGGCCACATCGATGAGGCAGAGACCATGGATGAAATGGTTGCAAAATTCAAGGACAACAGAGGATTCATCAAAGCGATGTGGTGTGGAGATGAAAGCTGTGAAGAAGCGATCAAGGCAGAGACAGGCGGAGCCGGATCCAGATGTCTGATCGAAGATGAAGAGCCGATTTCCGACAGATGTATTTACTGCGGAAAACCGGCAAAACACAAAGTTTTCTGGGGTAAAGCATACTAAAATGGAACAGGTCAGGATCAGACTGCCGGAAAAAGTGCAGTGGATCATCCGAAAGCTCAAAGAACAGGGCTTTGACGCATACGCAGTGGGCGGATGTGTCAGAGACTCGATACTGGGAAGGGAGATCGGAAGAGCAC
>NZ_JAYAZJ010000058.1:0-6195 GCF_037273965.1 Claveliimonas sp.
ACGTTCCTGCCCAATATTTTTATTTTATTCCTGGCTCTTGCTTTTTTGGAGGACAGCGGATATATGTCCAGAGTCGCCTTTGTCATGGACGACATTATGGGGCATCTGGGGTTGTCGGGAAGAGCTTTTATTCCGCTTCTTCTCGGCTTTGGCTGTTCCGTTCCCGCCGTTATGGCTTCCCGGGCCCTAGAACACAGAAAAGACCGGCTGAAAACCATTTTAATTACTCCATTTATGTCCTGCAGTGCAAGACTTCCGATCTACGTGCTGTTCTCCTCTATGTTTTTCGGAGGCAACGCTATGATCGTCTGTTATTCCATGTATCTTCTGGGAATCCTGGTCGCTATAACTGCTGCTTTTGTCATTTCCAAATTTGACGGCAGCAAAGCAGAACACAATCTGCTGATCGAACTGCCGGAATATAAAACGCCAAATGCCCGCACCATTGCCATCTATGTATGGGAAAAGATAAAAGATTATCTCACCAAGGCCGGAACTGTTATTTTCATTGCCTCAGTGATCATGTGGATACTTCTGAATTTTGGACCGTCAGGATACGTGACCGATATCAGTTTAAGTTTTGGCTCTTATATCGGCAAGGCCATTGTTCCCATCTTCACTCCACTTGGGCTTGGCTACTGGCAGATTGTTGTAGCTTTGATCGCCGGAATCGCCGCAAAAGAAGTGGTCGTATCCAGCTGCGGCGTCCTGTTCGGCATCCAGAATATTACAACAGCTCATGGAATGTCCGCTATGGCTTCCACTTTGGGCACTATGGGATTCGGCGCTGTCAACGCCTACTCCCTTATGGTATTCTGTCTTCTGTATATTCCGTGTACCGCAACTATTGCAACGATCCGCCGGGAAACGGAAAGCAGACGGATCACCGCCTGCTTTGTCTTCTTCCAGTTTGCTGTCGCATGGGTTATGAGCTTTATCGTCTATCATATCGGTCTTCTTTTTTAAAAACTGCAGTTTTACACAGGGTATTCTGCAATTTTACACAGGGTATAACGCAAATTGACACGTAACACTTTTAAAGTTTGTTACGTGTCAATTTGTATCTACTGTATCTTTTTCAAAAGATTCAGCTTTTTCTTATACGGTGCATAACGCACCGGAATATCAATATGCACTGACTTTTTCATGATACTCTTCTGATGGGTAAAGGTATCGAAGCTGGCCTTTCCGTGGTATCCTCCCATTCCGCTGTTTCCCACTCCTCCAAAAGGCATATGGGATGTAGCAAGATGAACTACCGTGTCATTGATACATCCTCCCCCATAGGAAATATGCTTCAGAATATAAGCCTCTCTTTCCTTTCTTCCGGTAAAAAGATAAAGGGCAAGCGGTTTAGGTCTTGCTGTCACCTGCGCCACTACTTCTTCCAGATCATAGAAAGTCAAAACAGGCAGTACCGGTCCGAAAATTTCTTCCTGCATCACCGGATGATCCCAGCTTACCTGATCCAGAATAGTAGGCTCAATCTGAAGCGTTTCTTTTCTGCTGCCTCCGCCGCATACGACATGAGCATCTTTCGTCAGGCCAAGGACACGCTCATAATGTTTCTCGTTGATCATCTTAGGGTACTCTTCATTCCTGCAGGGATCTGTCCCGAACATCCTGCGGATCTGTTTGGTCATCTGCTTCAGCAGTTTATCCTTCACGCTTTTATGGACAAAAATATAATCCGGCGCCACACAGGTCTGTCCGCTGTTTAAAAATTTTCCCCATACGATTCTCTTTGCCGCCAAAGCAATATCAGCTGTTTCATCTACAATACAGGGACTCTTTCCTCCCAACTCCAGACTGACAGGAGTTAAGTGCCTGGAAGCCTTCTCCATGACATATTTCCCTACATTTACACTCCCCGTAAAGAAAATATAGTCAAACTTTTCACTTAACAGCGCTTCATTTTCCTTTCTTCCGCCCTCAATTACAGTAACATATTTTTTCGGGAACAGCTCTTTTATCATTCTTGCAATCAGAGCCGATGTTGCGGAAGAATAAGCGGAAGGCTTAACTACTGCACAGTTTCCTGCACTCAAAGCTCCTACCAGAGGTGCTATGGTAAGTTGAAACGGATAATTCCATGGGGACATGATAAGCACTGTTCCATACGGTTCCGAATAGATAAACGACCGGGAAGGAAACTGTGTAATGGGCGTTGGCACCCTCTTTGGTCTGGCCCAGCCCCGTAAATGTTTCAATGTATATCTGATCTCTTCTTTCACAATACCGATTTCCGTTGCATAAGCTTCAAAGGGTGCTTTATGAAGATCTTTATGCAGCGCCTCCATGATCGCTTCCTCATTTTTGCCGATCCAATCCTGCATCCGCTCCAGCTGCGCCAGGCGGAAAGCAACATTTTTCGTTTCTCCCGTACGGAAATATTCTTTCTGGCGATTTAAAATCTCTTTATAATTATTGCTCATTTTCTTCCTCCTACCTGCGAATTTGATAATAAATCTCCTTCAACTGATCTTTTTTCATAATCTTCGGTACCGGATAAAGCGGATTTGCCTCTTTAGCCGCCCGTTTTGCCAGCATATCAATATCGTCTTCCAATATGCCGTCCAACTTGTCCGGAATACCCATCCTCTGATTCATCGCTTTGATCTCTGCAATAAAGGCATTGGCCTTTTCCTGATCTGATTCCAGATGCTGTCCTATCTTCACAATATCAGCCAATTCTGCCAGCGATATGTACACAGAACTTCCATATGCTTCCAGCACATATGGGAGGATTACCGCATTGGCAAGTCCGTGGGGAATCCCATACTCTCCTCCCAGACTGTGGGCAATAGCATGAACATATCCGACGTACGCTCTTGTAAAAGCCGCTCCTGCCAGAAACGAGGCTTTCTGCATATTCTCTCTTGCTTCCATGTCTTCCCCGTTTTGATAAGCCTTTTCCAGATTCTTAAAAATAAGCTTCACTGCCGAAACACTGTCTTCGATTGTCTCTTTCGTATTACTTTTTCCTATGTAAGCCTCCACTGCATGGGTCAGAGCATCCATACCTGTTGTAGCTGTAATATGCGGCGGAAGACCTCTCGTAAGCACCGGATCCAGCACTGCATATTTGGGAATCAGTACAAAATCATTCAGCGCGTATTTTTCATGAGTTTTCTCGTCAGTCAGCACAGCTGCAAGGGTCGTTTCGCTTCCGGTCCCTGATGTAGTAGGAATCGCCACAAGAAGAGGGATCGGTTTCCAGATTTTCAGTTCACCCCGCATAGATTGAATTTTTTTGTGAGGCCTTGCCACTCTTGCACCTACTCCTTTGGCACAGTCCATCGGAGAACCTCCTCCGAAAGCAATCAGTGCATGGCACCCGTTTTCCTTGTAAAGCTGCAGCGCCTCTTCCACGTTGGCAATGGTCGGATTTGCCGTAGTTTTATCATAAACAACGCATTGTATCCCTTCTTCGCGTATCCACTGCACCAAAGGCTCATGAAGTCCCAGAGACGCAATTCCCGGATCTGTTACCAGCATAACATTTCGGAATCCTTTCCTTTTTAGCATATCCGGAAGTTTCTTTAAACTGTCCCGTCCTGTAATCAATTTTGGCTTACGCCAAAACGGAACATGATCCATTGCAAATTTCATAATTTTCTGATAGATGCGACACCATAATCTGTACATTTTTTCTTTTCCTTTCTTTCCCTCATTTCATTCCGCCTTACCCCGCCTCCTGCTGCACCTTGGCAGTCCCAAAATATCCTTTGTATTTTCGAAGCATAAGGCAAGGACAGGTCCTTTATCAAAACCTGTCCTCACTGCTCACTGTTTGTTTACTTTTTCAAGGTAAGGAATTTCAATCGGATCAATCGGATTTACAGGGTTTTCGACTTTTCCCTTTTCCTTCCTCTTACGCCGTTTCAAAAGCTCTCCTCCCTTATTGTAAAACCAAAAAGAATATACAAGCAGTTTATTCATTTTTCCAAGCTTATCCTTTGTTGTTTTTCCGTAGAGGCTTCCTCCAACCTCCACCGGAACTTTTTCCCTTATAAGGGAAATCAGCTCTGTCTCACACGTAACATGCCGCGGCAAAATCGTATATCCCATGCCGACGCACTCTATTTTGTGAGAATCACTCCCTCCAATACCCGGCTTCTGATATTTCATCGCCAATCTGGCCGCTTTTTCATTGGATTCTTCCGATTCGCAGGCATTAAAAGCTTCGATAAAATCAAATCTTTTTATCGTTTCCGGGGAGCGGAAATACTTTTTCGTATTCGTAAAACTTAAATATTTTTCTCCGCAGGGATGTGCCGGTCCCAATATTCCCCCATGCCGGTGGACAAAGTCGATCAGCATGTTCACCGGCATTCCTTTCAGCTCCAGCAAACGCATCTTAACCCCTTCAGGCATTACACAGATAATATGTCCGGCATCGCATGTATCATACTCAATACCTTTCAGAACTACAAAATCTTCGTGTTTCTTTCCCTTCATTTCGTATTTCCAGTGCCTGTAGCCTTTATATGTGTCATGATCTGTGATCAGCATTCCGTCGAAACCTTCAGCTTTCAGTTTGCTAATATAATCATCCAAGCTTACTTTACTGTCAATAGATCCTTCCTTCACATGACAATGCATATCCAATTTCATAAGTAAGCCTCCTTTGCTCTTTCCGTTTAATATATCCCTTAAAACTGATTTTATTATAGCACAAAGAGGCAAAAAAACCTATACTCTTCTTTCTCCGGTATATTTCCTGGACGAAAAGCGTATCATTCCAAAACCGGCCATCCACACCGCCATGCACACACTCCAGGGAAGTTCCGCTTCTGTAAATCCAAATAAAATCGCCGCACCTGTAGATAAAACCAATCCAATTATCAGTATCAAAATTCTGCTTATCCTATACATAGCAAACACCTCTCTTCCTATGAACTGACTATAGCAAAAGAGGTGTGCAATAAAATGTACTTGCTTTTATATTTTCAAATTTTTCCGTTCTATTCTATAAAGGTTATGTCATCGTCGTCCTCATCATCTTCACTTTCCCTGACAGAATCCTCGTCATCTGGCGAACTCTTTTTTTCTCCATCCTCATCGTCCAGAAGCATTCTGGCTCTCTCAACTTCTGTTTCCATGGATTCCTTCTCACGGAAACTCTCGGAATACAGTCTTTCCTTCTTGCCGACCTCCCGTGATTTCATCATAAACTGTATAACAAGACCGATCACAGCCAGCACAAGACTGGCCAGGACTGTAATAAGGAAGCTTTCAGCAAGCCCTGTCAGTTCTGCTGCTGAAATACCGGCAATAAATCCGCCTGCGACCGCTGAAATAATAATGATAATAGGATCCAAAAAAATCGCTGTGATAATACCAAGGATCAAACCCGCTCCCAGACAGATAAAAGCCGTCAGTAAAGAATCAGGCGTAAACGTTATCAAAGCCGCTCCTGCCCCCAGCATCAACAGCCATACAAACGCTCCTACTCTGTACAAAATCGCCGACAGACATGCCAAAATTACCGCAAGCGCTCCTGCCGCAATAAGCATGACAGTACCTTCCAGACCAAACATAATTCCTGCTGCCAGGCCAATAACCGCTCCTGCAAGCGCTCCTGCCAATGCAGCCAGGACTCGTATCAATTTCAATCCAAAAAAGCAGATGAGAAGTCCGATTACTATCCCGGCAATCATGGAAGCGGTACTATTCTGTATAACAGACTGCAAATCATAAATAATCTCTTCCGGCTCCCCACCGGACACCTGGTTTATGATAGATATTAATTCGTTCATAAAATTCTCCTTTGTCCCTTTATTAATTATCTGCGAGAGTATTATAACACTTTTTTGCATTTCTGTTAACCCTGTAAATGCATCTGGAAAGATCCCCCTCCTATATTTTTAATCATTAATAGAGATGGGCATCAATTGTATTTTCAATCAACACCCATCTCTACTTCTGTGGTTCAATCATTCTTTTTCCCTTTCTCTACATATGTAGTAAAAAAATGATTTTTGTTTTTTTATACTGATCTTTATTCCTTTCATCGTATGGTCTTTACTGTCCATCATAACCTTCTTCATACTAATATTCTTCCAAATACTTTCTCAATACTCTGACTTTCAATATCAACCTTTTTGGATTTCATTTATAAAGCATCAGTACAAATAGCTAAATGTTTTGAGTAGGTTTATTATTTCGGTAGTTTAAGAAAAGGAGGTACGG
>NZ_JAYAZJ010000059.1:0-90458 GCF_037273965.1 Claveliimonas sp.
ATACAGACACTCTCGAGAAAGGCAGCGGGATCGCATATTCATCCCAGCGCCACCAAAGGCGGATACAGGCAGAATATTCCAGGGTAAATCCTGTAAATTCTTTTTGCATCTGTTCTGAAAAATAGAAAGCCAGTTTCTTCGGTTCGTGCCTGGGTCCCAAAGGACCGTCCAATGCCGCCGCGATCGACTCTTCCTCTTTTGCAAGATCTTTCTGTATCGATTTCAACGTATGATAGGAAGCCTTTCCGTCGGGCACTCTGACTGCTTTTCCGCCGCAGCTTTCCACCATATTCTGAATATAATCCCCCCGGCGGTCCGCAGTGACGATCACATTGACCGGTCCTGCACTTAAGGCCAGTTCTTCCAGTATAAGATTCATACAGAAACTGTCCTCATGCCAGAAGCCGAAAATCTGTCCTTCGCGTCCCACTTCGTTTTCTTCCCACTGAATACGCATGGTTCGTTTAAGTAATTTTAAATAACCTTGAAAAAGATACTGCAGCATGTTCCCTTTCACCCGCTGTCTCCTCCTTCCATTTTGCCTCCATACAATTGGTATAGATCTGCTCCTCTCTTGCAGCCAGAGCCAGATTCCGGTAACCGGATACGCTCTTTTTGGCCTCCTCCCTCATCTTTCTCCTGCCGGGACCTTCCAGAGCCTTCCAGATCTTCATACACCACTCATGTACATCCTCTTTCGCCAGATATCCGTTGCATCCGTCTTCTATCGCTTCTTCCACTCCATTTGCCCGGATGGCTATCACCGGACATCCGCTTGCCAGCGCTTCCTGGATCACAATACCCTGAGTCTCTGACTTTGAAGAAAATAAGAAGAGATCGCTTGCCTGCAGATAAGCTGGAAGTTCTTCATTGGGAATATTTCCGGTAAATGTTACACAATCCTCCAGTCCCCATTTGGCTGCTGTCTTCTCCAGTCCCCCTTTCAGACTTCCCTCTCCGATAAGAAGGAGCCGGAAAGACTCCATGCCTTCTTCTTTCAGTTTTTTCATCCCTTTTAATAAGAAGAACAGATTCTTCTCTTCCTCCAGCCTGGAAACTGTACAGAAGAGATACTTCTTATCCTTTCCATACTGTTTCCTGACTGCAATCGCCGCCTCTTTGTATTCCTCAAAGAACCCCTCGTCCAGGCCTGTGGGAAATACTTCCACCAAAGAAGAGGTTCCATTCAGCAGGATGTCTCTTTTCATTCCTTTTGTCGGTGCAAGTACGGTATCACACCGGTTGGTAAACCATCTCATATACCAGGGGATCACCCTCTCTCTGGCCGCGCGGATCAGGAGCCTTCGGATTGCTCCTGCCTTTTCTTCTTCCCGGAATACCGGAAGATAATGAAGATAATCCTCATAACGTGTATGGTACGTATAGATAATGGGAATATGGTATTTTCTTCCGAGATACAAAGCCATATTTCCCATATAAACCGGCTGATGCACATGGATGCAGTCAAACTTCTCCCTTCGGAAGGCACTCTCTGTCTCAGGGCTGAATAATCTGGGATATACCATCCCATTGGCCATCCGTCTTTTCCGGATCCGGCAGCGGATCACTCCCTCTTCTTCCTCTGTATCTCCATAATCCGGTGCAAAGATCATCACCTCATGCCCCAGTTCTCTTAAAGCCTTAGCCTGCCGTTCAATAGAAATCGGCACGCCTCCCACAAAAGGTTTGTAATTGTTTGTCAGCATAGCAATTCTCATTGTCTTTCCCTCCTCCAGCTATCAGATACGAATTGCGGCTTCTCCGAAGAAATATCCGGCTCCTACAAATACCAGATTCCACAAAAAGATTCCAAGCGTAGAGCTTATAGTATATTTTATGAAATCCATTTTCACCATACCGGCCGGTATAGAGATCAGTGTGCGCACCATCGGCAGAAGTTTGCTCACAAACACGCCGATACACCCTTTTTCCCGCAGCATCTCTATCTTTCCTTCAATGACCGGCTTTTGTTTTGGAAATTTCCTGAAATAAAAACCCAGCACCTTCTCTCCCCCGGCCCTTCCCAGAAAATAAAGCGCCCAGCTTCCTGTAAGACCTGCCGCCACTGTCAGTATCATAACCATGAAAAAACTGATTTCTCCCTGAGATGCCCATATTCCGGCCAGCGGCATAATGACTCCCGCCGGAAATCCCGGCAGATTCAGGTATTCCAAAAGCACGATGAGATAAATAAAAAAAGCTCCGTATTCGAGAAAATATTGTGTTAATGTCTGGATATTCATAGAAGCGTCCTCCTTGTTATTTTTAGGATACCCCAAAAATCTAAAGGAGGACGCTATAAGAATCGAAAGATTTTCTAAAGAAAATTTAATGTTTTATGATGTTTTATTGTAAGGTCCTGATCATCATGACCGTCTCATAAGGCCGCAGCTCATTTGCTTTCATACTGCTGTCGTAATTGCTAAGAAGCACTTCGGCTTCCTTCCACTCTTCCGGCCAAGTACACTGCGCCGGACGGTCCGTAAAGTTGGCCCATACCAAAAGCTCTGACTCTTCGTCGGTTCTTGTGTAGGCAAAAATCTGCTCATCTTCCTCAAGAAGCAACGAGAATACGCCGTCTGTAAAGACAGGATATTCTTTTCGCAGTCTGATAAGCTTCTGATAATAGCGAAAAACAGAATCCGGATCCGCCATTTCCCTGGCAGCGTTGATCTCCCGATAATTGGGATTGACTGCAATCCAGGGAGTTCCTTTTGTGAAACCTGCATGTCTGCTCTCATCCCACTGCATCGGTGTACGGGCGTTATCCCGGCCTTTTGCATAGATAGAGGCCATCACTTCCTCTTCGGAATATCCCTCTTCCATCCGTTCTTCATACATGTGCAGCGTTTCAATATCTTTATACTGGCTGATATCATCAAAATGCACGTTGGTCATTCCAAGTTCTTCTCCCTGATAAATATAGGGAGTTCCCTGCATTCCATGCAGCACAGATGCCAGCATCTTGGCGGATTCCACCCGGTATTTTCCGTCATTTCCCCATCTGGAGACAATGCGGGGAAGATCATGGTTGTTCCAGAACAGGCTGTTCCATCCTTGTCCTGCCAATTCTGTCTGCCATTTTGCAAGAGTCTTTTTCAGCTTCACAAAGGGAAGCGGGCTAAGATCCCACTTCGTCTTTCCCTCCTGCTGGTCAAGACCGATGTGTTCAAACTGAAATACCATAGAAAATTCACTGCCGTCAGGATTGCTGTAAAGCTTCGCCCTCTCGGTATCTGCACCCCATGCCTCTCCTACTGTGATCAGATCGCCCTTCTGGAACGTCTCCTTGCTTAACTCCCGGATAAATTCATGAAGCCTCGGGCCGTTATTTGTAATTTTCAGATCCGGCTCCTTGGCGATCTGGTCGATCACATCCAGCCGGAAGCCCCCGACGCCCTTATCCATCCACCACAGGATCATATCGTAAATCTCGCGGCGCACCTTGGGATTTTCCCAGTTAAGGTCCGGCTGTTTTACGGAAAATTGATGAAAATAATACTGTCCAAGCTCCGGCACCCATTCCCATGCCGGTCCTCCAAACACAGATTCCATATCATTGGGAAGTTTGCTCTCTTTTCCATCTCTCCACACATAGTAATCGTGGTAAGGATTGTCTTTACTTTTCCTTGCTTCCCTAAACCAGCGGTGCTCATCTGAGGTATGATTCAGGACAAGATCCATAATAATGCGTATTCCGCATTCTTTTGCCTTCTGAATCAGTTCTTCCATGTCATCCAGCGTCCCGAACATGGGATCGATATCCTGGTAATCCGAGATATCATAGCCATTGTCGTCCTGGGGAGAGCGGCATACAGGGGAGAGCCACAGGGCGCCAACTCCCAGCTCTTCCAGGTAAGGCAGCCTTTGTATGATCCCCCTGATGTCGCCAATTCCGTCGCCGTTACTGTCCTGGAAGCTACGGGGATAGATCTGGTAAACTACTGTATCCTTCCACCATTTTTTCTCTGTCTTAACCATTTGCAGCTCCTCCTTCTATCGTTTCTTCTTTCTTCGGATCAGAGTTCCGTTTTTTTCTAAAATACCGTCTTTGTATTTTCTGGAAAAAAGGATTTCTCCTTCCGGTCTTACTTTCATCTCATTTTCCGAACAGTTCAAGAGAACCTCCAGCTCATTCTGGTTTTCATCCAACTTAATGTACTCCACACATCTTTCATTTTCATATTCCCCCGGAAAGTGGAAATAGAGGCTCCTGCAGGCATCCTCTTCTTTCCTCATCCGGATCAAAGATTTTACAGACCGGATCTTTTCCTGATTTTTGGGAGTCTCAAGCTCATCCCATGGCATACATCTTCTGCAGTCCGGATCGTGTCCGCCCTCCATGGCGATCTCTGTACCATAATAGATACAGGGACTTCCCGGCATGGTAAAGAGCACGGCAAGCTGCTGGTAAAACATATCCAGATCGTGAAAACGGTTCATCAGCCGCTCCGTATCATGCGAATCCAGAAGGTTGAACATGACATTGTTATTCTGCTGCATATACATGGTATAGCAGCGGTTTATCATATACTCAAACTCCTCTTTTTTCATCCCTTTGTCCAGGAAAAAGTCATGGATCCCGCTCATCAGCGGATAATTCATCACAGAGTCATACTCGTCCCCCATCAGCCATTGGCTTGCATCATGCCAGATCTCTCCCAGAAGATAAATATCCTCTTTGCATCTCTTTAAATGTTCCCGAATCTTTTTCAGAAAACGGTGGGACACTTCATTTCCCACGTCAAACCGGATCCCGTCAATATCATAATCTGTGATCCACCCTTCACATACGCCGCAGAAGTAATCGATCACTTCTTCATTGTTGGTATTGATCTTCGGCATCTGATCGGCGAAAGCAAAGGAATAAAATCTGCCGTCCCTTGTATCCGCACGCTTTTTGAGAAGCGGCCAGGTCTGCACCATAAACCAGTCGGCGTAAGGAGATTTCTGTCCTTTCTCCAGCACATCCTGCCATGGAGCAAACTTAGGACCACAGTGGTTAAACACTGCGTCCACCATGATCCGAATACCAAGACTATGAGCCTCCTTTACTAATTTCGCAAATGTTTCTTTATCTCCGAAATGAGGATCGATCTTTGTGTAGTCTGTAGTGTCGTATTTGTGATTGGACTCGGCCTCCATGATAGGATTCAAATAGATGCCAGTAATTCCCAGATCCGCAAGATAGGGAAGCTTTTGCCTGATTCCCTCCAGGTTGCCGCCAAACCTCTCCTCATTGGTGACCTTGCCTTTTCTCCAGGGAACGAAATCCTCTTTTCTTTCCCCTTCTATTTCCCCGCGGCAGAACCGATCCGGAAAGATCTGATACCATATCGTATCGTTAACCCACCCCGGGGTGCAGTTTACATCCGCCGGATTCATCCATGGAACGGTAAAGCACTGGATCATCCGCCCCTCCATGTCTATCTGGTCTTTTGTCAGAAAACCGTCTTCACAGTAATACCAGATCTCCGTTTCCGTATGGAGTTCAAAATAATACTTGCATCTTTTGTAAGGCGGCTGAAGGGTTGTGGTCCACCAGATCTGATGGCGGAGCCGTTTCTTAAATACGATCTCCTCCCTTGTTCCCGTCCACTTCTCATTTCCTCCCAGGATTCCTGCTTCAAAGGGATCCCCGTGATGAATGAACACCCGTCTGACGTCATAGCCGGTCTTAAGGTTTACCACCAGCTCATTTTCATTGAGCGCATAGCTCATCTGTTCCGATGTTTTATGATAAACTCCTGTAAATTCCATTGCTGTCCCTTTCTATTTCCGATCTGTCATTTCCTTTCTCAGAGATCTTAAGTCTTCCACGGCCTCATGGAAATCCGGAAGGCGCCATTCCCAGTTTGGAGAACCGACTGTTCCCGGTGTATTCATATGGCCTTCTTCTCCAAGTCCCAGAATATCCTGCATTGGAACAATGGCGTACTCCGCCTTATTTTTAAAAGTATAATGGAGCAGTCTCTCCTTTACGGATCCCTGGCTGCATCCCTGCCTTTTTAAGAATTTTCTTACTTTGCGTTTTTGGGCAGTGTTTAAATTACCGTACCATTCCATGAGGGTATCATTGTCGTGAGTTCCCGTGTAAATGATCATATTTTCCGTATCATGGAAGCTGTCGTATGCATATTTTCCTTTCGTCCCAATGGAGAACATAAGGATCTTCATACCCTTTAAATGATAATGTTCCTTCAGCGTCAGAACTTCCGGGCGCAGATCTCCCAAATCCTCAGCCACCAGCTCCACATCCGGCAGCTTTTCGGTCAGGATATCAAGCACCTCATATCCCGGTGCCTCGATCCATTCTCCCTCGACAGCTGTGGGGCAGGTAGACGGGATCTTCCAATATGTGTCAAAAGCCCGGAAATGGTCAATACGCACAATATCAAAAAGCTTTCCGCTGTAACCGATCCGGTCCTGCCAGAACCGATACTCATGCTCCTTCATATAGTCCCAGTCATAGATAGGATTTCCCCATCTTTGTCCTGTCGCGCTGAAATAATCCGGCGGCACTCCCGCAATAAAAATGGGCCGTCCGTCGGTATCAAGAAGGAAATTATCTTTCCCGCCCCATACGTCCACAGAGTCTACCCCCACATAGAAAGGCACATCTCCCATGATCCGGATGCCGCTGTCATTGGCTGCCTTCTTTACCTTCATCCACTGTCTGAAGAACTGATACTGAAGAAAAACGTGGAAAGCAGCTTCCTCTCTTTCTTCCTCCGTAAGCTGCCGCCGGGTTTCCGGCCAGTTTTTGTCCTCTTCTTTCCACTCGTTCCAGCATGTTCCGCCGTTTGCCGCTTTCAGTGCGCGGAATACACTGTATTCCTTCACCCATTCCTGATCTGCAAACTGGCGGTAGTCTGCTTCCTGATCCAGTTTCTGTTCCCGGAACCTTTCAAAAGCTTCTTTCAGGTAAGGAATCTTAAAGGAACGGACTGCATCATAGTCCACCCTTTTCTCTTTCTCCCGGAAGCTCTCCGGAAGACTTGTCAAAAGTCCTTCCTCCTTCAGAATATCCAGGCTGATATACAGCTCATCCCCCGCATAGGAGGAATAAGGCTGGTACGGAGAATTTCCGTACCCAACCGGATTCAGAGGAAGGATCTGCCATATCTTTATGCCGTTTTCTTTCATCATATCGATCCACTGATATGCACTGCTTCCCAGCTCCCCAATCCCTGTCCGGGAGGGAAGGGAAGATACCGGCATCAATATTCCTGTCTGTCTCATTGCTTTCTATCCCCCTGCTGCCTATGATAAATGCCAGATGTCTCTGTCATACTCCGCGATGGTTCTGTCAGAAGAGAAGAATCCCGCCTTGGCAATATTTACCAGCATCTTCTTTGCCCAGCTCTTTTCATCCTCATAGTCTTCCAGCATCTGTTCCTTTGTGCGGATATAATCCTTCACATCCAGAAGTGTCATGAACCAGTCTTTTCCTACGATTTCCTTATACAGACGTCCCAGGTTCACCGGATCTCCGATACGGATCAGATCCTTGCTGATAATGAAGTCTACCAGCTCTTCCACCATAGGATCATTTTCATAAATGTCTTTGGAACAGTAAGATGCATTTGCATACAGATCAATGACTTTCTCGGACTTCTCACCGAAAATGTAAATATTGTCATCGCCTACCAGCTCATGGATCTCTACATTAGCGCCGTCTTCTGTTCCAAGTGTCACTGCTCCGTTCAGCATGAATTTCATATTTCCTGTTCCGGATGCTTCTTTGGAGGCAAGAGAGATCTGCTCGGAAATATCACATGCAGGGATCAGCTTCTCTGCTTTCGTTACATTATAATTTTCCACCATCACAATGCGCAGATATTTCCTTACCTCGGGATCTTTCTCAATCAGTTCCTGAAGGCAGAGGATCAGATGGATGATATCCTTTGCGATCGTATAGGCAGGAGCCGCTTTTGCGCCGAAGATCATTGTGACCGGGCGTTTCGGAAGATTGCCTTTCTTGATCTCTTTGTATTTATAAATAGCATAAAGAGCGTTCATCTGCTGTCTCTTGTACTCATGGAGACGTTTGATCTGGATATCAAAGACAGAGTTCTCGTCAATCTCAATGCCCTGTGTCATCTTCAGGTAATTTTTCAGCTCAATTTTAGCCTCTTTTTTGATCTCCTTCAACTGTGCCAGCACTTTCTCATCATTCTGATATTCCAGAAGCTTTTCCAGCTGGGAAGCGTCTTTTACAAATCCTTCTCCGATCAGCTCTTTCAAATAGTCTGCCAGTCTGTGATTGCAGTGGAGCAGCCATCTGCGGAAAGTAATACCGTTGGTCTTATTGTTGAACTTCTCCGGATAAATGTCATAAAACGGCTTCAGCTCAGATTCCTTGAGGATCTCTGTGTGAAGAGCGGCAACTCCATTTACAGCATAGCCGTAATGGATATCAATGTGAGCCATGTGTACACGGTTCTGCTCATCAATAATGTAGACTCTCTCATCGTGGAAGTCTCTTCTGACTCTTGCATCCAGGTCACGGATGATCGGCATAAGCTGGGGCACTACCTGCTCCAGGTAGGCAACCGGCCATTTCTCCAGAGCCTCTGCCAGGATCGTATGATTCGTATAGGCACATGTCTTTCTCACCACATCTACGGCTGTGTCCATATTAAAGCCTTTCTCACTTGTGAGAATACGGATCAGTTCCGGGATCACCATAGTCGGATGAGTGTCATTGATCTGGATGCACACATGTTCATGCAAATGATAAAGGTTTACGCCTCTTTCTTCCGCTTCACGGATAATGAGCTGTGCAGCATTGCTCACCATAAAATACTGCTGGTAGATCCTAAGAAGGTGCCCCGCCTCATCACTGTCGTCCGGATAGAGGAACAGGGTCAGATTCTTCCGGATATCTGTCTTGTCAAACTGGATTCCATCATGAATCAGCCCTTCATCTACGGTATCCAGGTCAAAGAGATGCAGTTTATTGCATCCGCTTTCATAGCCCGGCACATCAATGTCATACATAGTAGACGTCAATGTGAAATCTTTAAAAGGAACCTGGAAATGGCGGTCTGTCTTGGTCAGCCAGCTGTTTTCCGTAATCCATGGGTTTTTATCCTCCCACTGCTTATGATCTGCAAATTTCTGCAGGAAGAGACCTTCGTGGTAGTTAAGGCCCACTCCGTCCCCTGCAAGTCCCAGTGTTGCAATGGAATCAAGGAAGCAGGCCGCAAGCCGGCCAAGTCCTCCATTTCCAAGAGAAGGCTCCGGTTCCATCTCCTCGATCTCTGTGATATCATGCCCGTACTTTTTCAGTACCTCCCTTGTCTCCTCGAAAAGTCCCAGATTGATCAGATTATTGGACAAAAGCTTTCCGATGAGAAATTCCGCTGAAATATAGTACAGCTTTCTGTCTCCGGTATTAGCCTTCATGCCTTTCATTTTATCTTTTGTCACACAAAGAAGCGCTGTGTAAATCTCTTCCTTTGATGCTTCTTTGATTCCTTTATGAAATTTTTCCTGCAACATCATTTCCAATGCCTGTTCCATGTTTGTATCTCCTTTCTATCTATCACATTTCTGTGATCCACTTTCATCATATTCTTTATCATATACTATTTTTCCAGATTTTCATATACCCAAAGTATTTCTCCCACACTCCAGGCCTGGGCAAAACACCCTTTTGACGAGGCTGGATTCTCCCCGTCGTAAATCTCCGGCAGCTGTCCTATACATCCTTCCCGCATAGCGCACTCCAGCGCTTCCATCTGTCGTTTCACTCTGCCTCTGGCCTTTTCGCTCCAACTGTTTACTTTCAGATAGGCCAGATAGTAGGCGCCCATAGGGAAGGGCCAGACCGTTCCCTGATGGTAGGCAAGATCCCTCTCCATCATCTCTCCGCCATAGAAAGGATGAAAATCAGGATCTTCTTTTTCCAGTGTCCGAAGCCCATATGGAGTATAGAGCTTTTCAAACACGGTCTCCACTACCTGCTTTTCCTTCTCCTTATCCATCATGGTAAAAGGAAGGGAAACTGCCCAGATCTGATTGCAGCGGATCTGTGTATCCGCCGCTTCTCCGGAGAGAACGTCTTTCAGGCAATGTTTTTCTTCCATCCAGAACTTTTCCCTAAAAGACAGCTTTACCTTTTCCGCCATCTCCTGATACTGCTCCTTTGGATGGCCCAGCACTCCCGCAAAAAAGTCCATGATCTTCAGGGCGTTGTACCAGTAGGCATTGATCTCCACCGGTTTGCCATGGCGGGGAGTGGGAAGGATCTTGCCGATGCGCACATCCATCCATGTCACCTGATCCAGCTCCTTTCCCGCACGGATCAGTCCGTCGGCGTCCATGGCGATCCCATAATCCGTACCCTCCCGGTATGCAGTGATGATCCGCTCCATTACCGGATACATCTCTTCTATAAAGGCCTTGTCTTTTGTTTTCTCATAATAGAGGTAGACGCAGTTGATAAAGAGAAGAGCGGCATCCACTGTATTGTACATAGGCTCTTTCCCGCCTTCCGGGAAGAGGTTGGGCATCAGCCCTTTTCTCTCATTGACAGCAAAAGTGCGAAGAATGCTTTTGGCAGTCTCATACTGGCCGGTGGAAAGACAGATTCCCGGCAGAGCGATCATGGTATCCCGTCCCCAATCTTCGAAAAAAGGGTAGCCTGCAAGAATGGTCTTTCCTCCGGTAGATTCCCGTCTTGTCACAAATGCGGATGCGCTTCTTGCCAGAGCTTTCGCTATTTCGCTCTTCCAGCTGCCTCTCTCCTGCCATCTGTCTCGAAATGAACGGACGCGGGCGATCACCTCATCGGGCCTCTCCAGGGCCGGGGGTTCCTCTCCCTCCAGCGCATAGACAATCTCCAGCGTCTTTTCTTCTCCCGGAAGGATCTTTGCTGCAACCGTGTGGACTGCCGCTGCTGTCCCTGTCGGTCTTCGCCCGTCACAGGCATCATAGCGGTAAAAATAAGTCTCTTTTTCCATGGGGACCGAACAGAAATCCCCATTTGTCCGGACATCCAGACACATATCCCTGCAGCGGATCCTGTTCCCGTCAAGCAGAATTTTCTGCCCTTCCTCCATGTCTTCTCCTTTGGGCGCAAACTGAAAGAAAGGTTTTACCTGAAAGATACAGCTCTCCCGCCTTCTGTTCTCAATCTCATACTTGAGAACCGCTGCATTTTTCTCCGGATCCAGCGCCGCCTCTTTTCGTATTTCCACACCGTCCGCCTGAAAGATCCAGACCGGATTATCTTCATAAGAAAAGGAGGTGAGGAACCGGTATCCTTCTTCCTTCGTCCCGTCTGCAAATTCCTGTGTGGAGAGTACCAGATCATCCAGCTGTTCTTTCAGGCGATGAATGATATTGTACCGGCAGTTGGGAGCCTTTAAGCATCCCATGAGAAACGCATGGTCGTTTCTGGCCGCCCCTCCTGCCATAGTCAGGGAAGAAAATCCTCCCAGCTCATTTGTCATCAGATAACAGTTTTCCTCGCTTCTTTCAATTGTCTTAAAGTCCTGTTTTCCATATATCCATTTCATGCGCTTTTTCCTTTATTGTCCCTTCTTCTCCATGGTCTTTTTTGTCCCAGCACCAGCATGCTCACCGGTTCCATGGTAATGGCTTTTTCCACCGTTTCCGGCTTCTTCCACAGAAAGCTGTTCTGTCCGTCGGCTAAAATTTCCCATTCTCCCTCCGGAAGCGTCAGCCTCTGAGGCTCTTTTCTACTGTTATAGCTCACCTTCAGAATATCCCAGGAGCTGTTCTCTCCATCCTTTCGGTTATCTACCAGAAAGCTGACAACCCCTTCCTTCTTCCACTGGCCATGGATGCGCTTCCACGCTGATGTCTTCTTATCGCACAGTCCGGGAAGCTGTTTGCGCAGGGCGATAAGACCGCGGTAATAATCTACCAGCTCTTCTTCTTCCCAGGCTTTTTTCCAGTCCAGCCGGTTGATCCCTATAGGAGCATTGTAGCTGTCTTCAATCCCATCTTTTGTGCGGGCAAATTCTTCCCCCGACAGAAAGAAAAGATTCCCCTGACATGTCATATATATCCCTGCTGCCAGCCTGTACTCCCTCTTTCTCAATGCCTCATCCTTTGTTGTCTGGCATAACTTATCCCACAGAGTCTGATTGTCATGAGAAGAGACATAGGTGATCACCTGTGAAGGCGCTTTTACATGATCCTCTCCGTCTCCGCACCAGGCGCATACACTTCTTAAAATCTGTTCTTCCATTTTTTGTGCCCCGTTTACAAATCCCGGTTCCCAGATTTCCAAAGAAGACCCCTTGATAGCATCCCTTGTATCATCGCAAAACATCCCTGTGTTATGGTCCAGACTGCGGATATTGGCCTTTAAAGCCTGCTCTTTTTCATATGCAATGGCTGTACTGTCTGCCGCCCACGGTTCTCCAAATAGAAGTTTTTCCCCTTTTCCGTATTTTTCATCCAGGGCACGGCGGATCCGGTTCATTAAATCCACATCCAAAAGTCCCATCAGATCAAAACGGAATCCGTCTATATGGTATTCTTCAGCCCAGTAAAGAACCGATTCCAAAATGTATTTCCCGCACATAGGCATCTCACTTGCAATATCATTCCCGCACCCGGATCCATCCGAGATCTCCCCGTCCTCTTTTACCCGATAAAAATACCAGGGAACCGTTCTCTGAAACCAGGAATCCAGGGAGTAGGTATGATTGTACACCACATCCATGATTACCCGGAATCCATGTCTGTGCAAAGACTGTATCATTTCTTTCAACTCCCGGATTCTCACCTCTCCTGCCGCCGGATCGGAAGAGTAAGAGCCCTCCGGCACATTGTAGTTAATGGGATCATATCCCCAGTTGAATTCCGTTTCCTCGCCTGTTTCATCTACAGAGCCGTAATCATATACCGGCATAAGCTGTACGTAATTTACTCCAAGCTTCTTCAGATAAGGAATCCCTGTTGGATGGACGCCGTCACTGTAGAGAGTTGTATCATTGTACAGAAACGCCCGGTATTTTCCTCTTGTTTCTTTGGGAAATCCCCCGGATTCATCCCAGGAAAATTCTTTGACATGAAGCTCATAGATGACCGTTTCTTCCTCCTTTGCCGGAGGACTGTCCTCCTCCCAGCCTTCCGGATCCGTTTTCTTTAAATCCACGACCATGCTCCGCTGTCCGTTTATCCCGCATGCACGCGCATATGGATCCGCAGAAAAAACCGTACTGTTCTCCATCTGCAGAGTAAAATCATAATAGATTCCGTGTAAATTTCGTTCAGTACGGTATTGCCATACCCCCTTTTCACACCTTTTCATGGCATGCCGTTCAAAGGCTTCCCCCTTACTTCCATCCAGGTAGAGATTTAGGATGATCTCTTCAGCGAAAGGACTCCAAAGCCGGAAAAAGGTTCCCTGTTCCGTGATGAGGGCTCCGAGACCTTCGCCCTCATACACGTATTTTTTTTCAAATTCCAAACTGGAATAAATATCTTTCCATTGTCTCGCTGTCTTTTTCATGCTGCCATACCTCATATTTGTTTTTTATCCTTTTACCGCTCCGGAAAGACCGTCCACGTAATATCTCTGCATAAACAGGAAGAGAGCGGCAATCGGAATGGATATCAGTACTGCGCCTGCCGCAAAGCTGGTGTACCAGTTATCAATGTATTCTTTCTGCAGCATCTGCCAAAGTCCGATAGCAATGGTATACTGGTCGGAATTTGCACGGCAGATTACCTTTGCAAAAATGAAATCCAGCCACGGCGCCATAAAGGATGTCAGTACTGTATAGATGATGATCGGCTTACTGAGAGGCAGAGTGATC
Organism: Claveliimonas sp.; assembly: GCF_037273965.1. Classification (NCBI taxonomy): domain Bacteria; kingdom Bacillati; phylum Bacillota; class Clostridia; order Lachnospirales; family Lachnospiraceae; genus Claveliimonas; species Claveliimonas sp. The sequence continues at coordinate 13,806 of NZ_JAYAZJ010000059.1, forward strand.
TTTGTAAAAATCTGCCATCTTGTACAACCGTCCAGAAGAGCCGCTTCATCTACAGCGATAGGGATCGTATCAAAGAAGCCTTTCGCAATCTGGAAACTCAATCCTGCTCCTCCCGAATATACCAGGATCAACGCAAGCCGGATCAGATTTCCTTCGGTCAGTCCCACTGCCTTCAAAATAAAGTACACTGCAATCATGGACATGAATCCGGGAAACAGCCCCAGAATCATTGCCATGTTCATATAAGGCTTGCGAAGCTTAAATTTCAGCCTGGACAGGCAGTAGGAAACTGCCAGGACATAAAAAGTCGACAGTATACAGGAAAAGATCGCAATGATCAGCGTATTTGTGAACATCTGTGGGAAATTCAGGATCGAGGTATCCGTAAACAGTTTTTCGTAATTATCCAGCGTAAAAGACTGTGGGAAAAATGTGGATACATAGGATCCTTTTTCTGCCCTGAAGCTTGTAAGGATGACCCAGATAATCGGGAAAACCCAGATCACTGCAAGCACTCCTAAAACGATATGAACAATAGAATTATTGATAAAGCGCTTTCTTTTTGCAGAATGCATTTTTGTTCCTGCCATATCTAGAATCCTCCTTCTTCTTTATAAGATTTGCTGTGTCTGTATGTGAACAGTGCGCCCACTGCCAGGATCACAAAGGTTAGAATACCGATGACTGCACCGATATTGTAATACTGTTTATCAATCGTCAGTTTATAGAGCCATGTTACAAGCAGGTCCGTACTTCCCGCTGTTGACGCCAGATCCGTGACCGGATCTCCTCCTGAAAGCAGGTATATAACGTTAAAGTTATTGACATTTCCCGTAAAGGTAACGATCAGATACGGAGTTGTCACATACAGCATATACGGAAGCGTGATCTTGGTAAATGTCTGAAATGCATTGGCACCGTCTACCTTCGCCGCTTCGTAAAGCTCTGCAGGAATATTCTGAAGGACGCCGGTCAGCTGAAGCAGTGTATAAGGTACACCTACCCAGATATTTACAACTATTACCGTCACTCTGGCCCATGTAGGGTCTGTAAAGAAAGGAAGACTGGCATCCTGAGCGATCCACCCCAAGTTTCTCAAAAGAACATTAATCGCTCCTTCCGGCTGCAGCATCGTCCGCATGATCAGAAGAGAGACAAACATAGGCACTGCACAGGACAGGACGAAACAAAATCTCCAGAATCCTTTTGCCTTTGTTCCCTTTCTGTTGATCAGAAGAGAAACGATCATTCCGAAAATATAGTTACTGAAAGTGGCAAAAAATGCCCACACTAAAGTCCAGATCAGCACAGACCAGAAGGTGCTTCCCAAAATACTGCTGGAATCAAACAGCGCTTTAAAGTTATCAAGACCCACCCAGTCAAACAGCATCAGATGATTGTCGATCTTGCTGTAGTTTGTAAACGCCATACAGATCATAAAGATCAAAGGCAGTACAGTAAATGCAAAAATAAATGCCACTGGAGGCGTCATCAAAAGCCGGTGGAGATTCTCATGAAGGAGAGACTTCAGATCTTCTCCGAAGCTGTTGACATGCCGTCCTTCTTTTGCCAGACATTCTGCTTTGTATGCGCTTTTCAAGGCGCCTCTCCAGGCACAGATCAAAAGGATCGTTACTAAAACGGTAGCAACTCCATAAAGAAGGATCAAAACGGACTGATCTCCTTTTGTATATACATATACCTGACTTGCCTCATCCCACACTTCCTCCTGGGGGATACTTCCAAGGGACGGAAGCATGCCAAGGAACCGGATGCCATTCATAACCATAAATACTACGTACGCGATTTCCACAGCCATGTAAATAAATCCTTTTATGATCTGGCCGTGTACAATATTTCCAAACCCCATTAAAACCATGGAAAGTTTTGTTTCAAGTCCGCCTTCGCGGATTGCCTTTGTACAGGTATAGGGTGTCGGAAACTGATTGACTCTCTTTTTCATTATTCCCATCCTCTTCACCTCATTTAGATTCCATCACTGTTCATTGCATCGTTCATTTGTTCTGTCTGTTCTGCCGCATTCTCATGAGTAATGCTTCCATTTCGGATTCCCTTACCCATATTTTCCACAGGAGTCCAGCAGTTGTTCATTTTGGACACGAAAGGCTGCAGGATGGATGTGTTGTTGAATGTATCATCCTGTGCTGATACAAGATCGTCTTCCGCAAATTCTGTCTCTTCAAGAAGCTGCGTGCTGCATGGAATAACGCCGCACATTTCATAATGAGCTCTCTGTGCTTCTGCCGATCCCAGATAGACCGCAAGTTCGATCGCCGCCACCATATTATCACTGTTGGGGTTTACTCCGATTGCCTTGGATCCCGCATAAGACATCATCTGTTTTTCTTCCCCGTTAAGCGTATAAGCAGGAAGGGAAGCTACTCCCATGTTGTCCCCTAAAGCTTCTTTTACCGCATTGGCATCCCAGGAGCCTGAAAACATAGCATTGATGCTTCCGTCACGAAGCCCCGCAATACCGGAACCATCCGCATCAATACGGAAATTTGGATTACTTTCAAGATCGATCAGATAATCCGTAACTTCTTTTGCCTTCTCTCCGCCAAAATCCACTCCCTTGGACTCGTCTGTACCATCCCCGAATAAAGTACAGCCGTTCCCAATATAGAAAGCCGGCAGATACCAGGAGTTTGTGAACGGGAACGATACCACTCCCTTTTCCAGCATGGTATCCAGGTTCTTAATATCCTCCTCGGAAAATACCGATTTGTCGTAGTACATAAACCAGGTATTTGTTGTAAAAGGAACGCCATAAAGTTCATCATCCTTGATCAGAGAGGCCAACACCTCTTCTGAATTACTCTCTTCAATCTGTTCCCTGTACTTTCCTCCGAATTTTGCCAGTGCATTTGCATCTGTCATTGTAGTCAGTGTATCATTGGCATACATAAAAACATCCGCACTGGCTTCCGGATCCTGCGATACCTGACCCGCTGCGCTGGCTTCATCCGCTACGCCATACACAAAGGTGATGTCCCACTCCGGATGTTCTTTGGCAAAATTTTTGCACATTGTCTGAAGCCATTCCCCGCTGTCTTTTGACTGGTCATTGGACGGCGACCACACCATCAGGCGGACTTTTTCCGTCTCTCCTGCTCCGCCTTCAGATTGTCCGGCACAGCCGCTAAGTCCGGTCGCCAGAAGTCCGGCAGTAAGCAGCAGCGCCAACCCTCTCTTCTTCATTACTTCATCTCCATTTCCTTAAAAGTTTCGTATTGTTTCGTTGTGTGTTAATCATACCTTCTCTTTCTATTTTAGTCAATAATTCATCTGTACAAATTTTAAGATTTATCTATTTTTCATAGTTTTTTTCTCATTTTTTTGTATAGTTTTTCTACTTACTCATATTTCCTTTTCGAAAATATACGAAACTTCCTTTTGTTTTACCTAAAATCCGTTGATTTTCTATCTTTACTTAGCTATAATATGAACAGATATTTTCCAAAAGAAAGGGCGGTCCTTATATGGCTACAATACAGGATATTGCTGATAAACTGGGGATTTCCAAGGGTACTGTCTCCAAAGCGCTCAATGGGGCGACTGACATCAGCGAAACTTTACAAAAAAATGTGCTTGAAACAGCTGTAGAATTGGGATATACAAAAATACGGCGTCCCGGAGGGGTACGCCGACTTTGTATTCTGATTGAAAATATGGATTATGAAAACCCTCACGATTTTGGGTATGAGATTATCTTAGGATTCCGGCAGATGGCGGAACCGGCCGGCTATTCAGTAGACATTATTCCGGTAACGGAAAAACTGCAGAAATCTTATTCTTATGATACGTTTATGCTGAAGCATGACTATCTTGGCTCCTTCATCCTGGGCTTTTCTTTAAGCGACCCCTGGATGAAAGACTTCCACACAAGCCACACTGCCACCGTCCTTTACGACAACTATATTATGGCAAATCCCCATATCGGATATGTAGGGATCGACAATGGTGAGGGGATGGAGCTGGCTGTCTCTCACTTAAAACAAAAGGGGCATAAAAAAATCGGCTATCTAAGCCACGCCCTCGGCTCGCACATTATGCAGGTTCGCCACAAGGCTTTCTTTTCGGCACTTCGCCAAAACGGCCTGAAAAGCGATCCTACCTATGCCGGGAGCTCCTACTATATTACCCAGTGCATGGAGAAACATCTTCCCCGGCTTTTAAATCTCGGGGTTACCGCCATCATATGCAGCCACGATCTTATTGCCAATGCTGCTATGATCCAGTGCCAGCAGATGGGATACCGCATTCCGGACGATATCAGTATCATCGGATTTGACGATCTTCCCATCTGCGCCTACACCGCTCCTCCTCTCACAACCGTGCGCCAGGAACGGATCCAGCTTGGCAAAAGCGGATACTATGCACTGGAAAGCCTGATGAACGAAGTTGCGATCGGAACTCTTCTCCTCCATGCAAGTCTGATTGTCAGAAATTCCACCGGCCCTGCCAAAGTGCCGCTTGATGCTAACACACCTGATCTTAACAGTACAGTTCATTCCTCTTTCTGACAGAGCAGGCCTTTTCGATCTTCTGTGCAACGGCAGCTGCTGCCGCTGCATTTATTTTTCTTGCCCCGGCAGGGCATACAACCACACAGCGCATACAGGAAATGCACTTTTTCTCATCTGCTTCCTGTACATGATTGAGAGAAATTGCCTCTGCAGGACATTTCTTCACACAGATTCCGCATTGGTTGCATCCATCCTCTGCTTTCGGCACCATAGGCACAGGGGCAGATTCTTTGTAAGGACGGTTCCCCGGCACTTTAAAGTCTGATATTTTTCTCTTTTCTTGCTCCCATATTTGCCCTTTACTCTGCTCTTCTTGAAACTTCTTCCAGATTTTTCTGCAAATTCCTTCAATTCCTGTTCATCTTCTCTGTCCGGTCTGCCTGTCGCATATTGATGCATAATAGAATGCTCTGCAATGGCAGCCACTGCCGCTATAACCTCAAATCCGCATTCTTCCGCCAGATCCTCAAGCTCTGTCAAAGTATCTTCATAGGCTCTGTTGCCGTACACACAGACAATCACACACCTTGCCCCATTTCCTTTGATCTGACGGAACCGTTTTGCTGCAAGCGCTGGAACACGTCCGCCATAGGACGGCACCGCAATAAGCGTCAGCTCTTCTTTTTCCACGGAAATACTTCCAAAATCCACAGAAGGATCTGTCAGATCGACCGCCTCTCTTTTCAGATTCCATTCTCCTGCAAGAAGATCCGCTACTTTTTTCGTTCCTCCTGTAGGGCTGAAAATTATTTGTCTTCCCTTCATTTTTACTCTTCCTTTCCTTCTTCGCAATTTGTTTCATTCAAAATAAAATCAGAAATTTTTATCTCGCACATTTCTTCTGTTCTGCATGCAGAAAAGTACTTTTCCTCCAAAGGAATCCATTTTTCCCGAAAATCTCTGACCTTTTCTCTATTCCGTTTTTCAATCCTCTGTATCTGCAAAGCCGGATCAATTGTCATAAAAACATGGAGGTCATAATAGTTCCACAAAGCAGGATGACAGCTATAAGATCCTTCCACGACCGTCAGCCGTCCCGGTTCTATGCATTTTGCCTTTCCAAACGTCTGCAGATGACAGTCGTAAGGTCTGTAAAAACATTTTTCACCTTTTATCAGCGGTTCCATAACCTCTTCCCGAAAACGTTCATAGTCCACATTTCCGCCCGGACACTCTAATCGTTCTCGCGTCCTTTGTTCCGGACGCAGAAAGAAGTCATCCATATGAATCACACTGCAGCCTTCTTTTCGCTGCAGCCCGGCCGCAAATGTAGTCTTTCCGGCCGCACACCTGCCATCTATCCCCACCAGGACATGATCCTTGCATTTCAGCAGATCTTTTGTTCCCGAGAGCACTTTGTTCATCCAGTCCATCCGCATTTTCCTCCCACACAGTTTCATTATAGCGTTCCTTTCTTTGGGAGGAAGAAAGACTTCATATCCGCCTTCTCCAATGTCAGCAGTTTCACTTTTTTCTCAATCCCGCCTGCATATCCCGTCAGGCTTCCGTCGCTTCCCACAACCCGGTGGCAGGGAACAAGAATGGAAATTCTGTTATGTCCCACAGCGCCGCCTACCGCCTGGGCTGACATGCTCTTTTTTCCTCTTTTTTCAGCAAGCTTTCCTGCAATCTCCCCATAAGTCATGGTCTGTCCATATGGAATAGAACAGAGGATCTTCCACACTTCCTTCTGGAAATCCGTCCCAATAAAACGAAGAGTCACTGTGAAGTCAGGCTCCTTCCCGGAAAAGTAAATATCAAGCCACTCCTTCGTTTTCTCAAAGACCGGAATTTCTTTTTCTTCCCTTTCTTTATCCAGATGAAGGGCAAAATATTTCTGTCCCTCAAACCACAATCCTGTCAGGCAGTTTTGATCTGCCGCCAGAAGAATATCACCCAGCGGCGATCTGTAATGACTGATGTACTGCATATGCTCCCTCCATTTCCTGTCATTTCCTTTTTGGCGCATAGTCCTTCATACCAGGTATAGCGCCTCCTGCTACAGCCCAGAGGTAAAGGCTTGCAACGCTGCAGCAGGGACTGAATCGTCTGCGGTATTTTTCAAATAGCTTCCTATCTATTTTTCTGTGATGATAGACCATTCGCAGCCCCCTTAGTATCGCCAGATCATCATAGCTGAAAATATCAGGACGCTGGAGACAGAATAGGAGGATCATTTCTGCTGTCCACACACCGATCCCTTTCAGAGATGCCAGCCGCCTGACTGCCTCCTCATCGGACATGTGAGAAAGACTGTCCAGATCAAATTCCCCGCTCTCTACCTTTTTGGCAAAATCTTTGATATATTCCGCTTTACGGAATGTGATCCCAAAAGACTGCAGAGCGGAAACATCCGCCGCCGCAATGCTTTCTGCATTAACACTGCCAAGTCCATCCTGCATTCGTTTCCAGATCGTCTCCTGGGCTTTTGTGGAAATCTGCTGTCCGATAATATGATGAACGACAGATGAAAATAAATCCGTATCCACTTTACGCTCAACGGGGCCGATCTTATCTATGATCTCACCTAGAATTTTGTCTCTGCTTTTCAGGTATTCCACTTCGGTTTTACCATACGAGAAATACACCGGTGTTCCTCCTTTTCTCCTGCATTTTCTTATTATTAATAATACTATCATTTTTCTTTCTTCTCAACACTTTATAAGTTTTGCCCGGTCATCCGAATCTTCATTTATTTGACTAATGCACCGGAACATACTATAATATTTTTATTACACATGTAAGATTCAAGGGAGGAATGATTATGTCTGCTTTACCACAGATCTCTGAAGCTGAGTTTGAAGTTATGAAAATAGTATGGAAATTTGCTCCCATCAGCACAAATGAAATAACAGATCGACTATTGAAAACTACTTCGTGGAGCGCGAAAACAATCCAGACTCTTATAAAACGTCTTGTGACAAAAGGCGCTTTGACTTATGAAAAACAGGGGCGTGTATTTGTTTATACTCCTCTCGTAGAAAAAAACGAATATATCAATCAGCAGAGCAATTCGTTCCTGAACCGTTTCTATGATGGAAACATCAGCGCAATGCTCTCGTCATATTTGGAAAACAATCAACTGTCAGAAACAGAACTCCGCAATTTACGTTCCATCCTTTCCAAAGACTCTGATTAAGGAGAAGGATTTATATGACTGACTTCATCATACATTTTTTCATCTGCAATTTATTGATCAGCGGTATGATCGGGATCTTATTCTTATGCCAAAAAGAACAACCTCATTCCGGTTGCTCTTTTTCTTTCTAAACTCTATCCTTACTGTATCTGATTCCCCATACAATATAGGAAAACCAGCTGTGTCTATTTCAGTGCATTTCCGTCTTTAAAGGCATTTCCGACTCTCTCTCCCAGCCTGTAATATCCGTAATGCACTGTATCGTAAGTAATGGGACTGAACTTTTCCAGACTCAATTCCCCATCCTCCCCAAGAACCTTTTCATCAATGCTCACATTAACAATCTTTCCAAAAATTTTGGACCCGCCGATCACATCCGTCAGCTCACATTCCAATGTAAGAGGAAGTTCATTGATCACCGGCGCATTGACAAACTCACTTTTTGTGGTTGTAAATCCTGCTTTCTCCATCTTATTCTCTTCCTTATTTGCAGAAACCAGCCCCACGTAGTCACAGGCAGCCATATGTTCCACATCTCCCACGCTGACAGTGAACGCCTTATTCCGGAGAAGATTATCCGTTGTTATGATACCTCCTGAAACTTGGAAACGCACTCTGCGCTTCGTTTTTTGATTTACTGCATTGCATCCTGATGATTCGCCTTTACGATCTCTGTAAGACGGACATGTTCGTTGTGATATCGGGCCGCCGGGTTCTTTTCCGGGATTGTCAAACGGATGGCGTTTTCCGGACAGTGGTGGATGCATGCCATACACATCTGACAATTTTTCATTATGTGGACTGCCCTCTGTTTTTTCAGTTCAATACATCCCGCCGGACAGACCCGTGTACAGATTCCGCAGCCGATGCATTCCTCTGTCACCTGATAAATGTGTTTCCACTGCTCTGTCGGGACGGATTTTTGATATTCCAGATATTTCTGATGCCACAGCCGGTCTTCTTCTGTGGCCGGCTGTGTCCAATGTATACGCTTCTTAATGTCTGAACATATCCGGCTTAGATGTTTCTCAATATATTTTCCATGCTCAGATGCGATCTGCTCTTCCATATCAAAGGATGGCAGAAAATTATCTATCATCTTCAGAGTGTTTATATAGTCTGCCCTTTTCCCGCATCGTTTCAGTTCCTGCTGTGCCAGCTCTGCAGCGCCGCCATGTATATTTCCATAAGTCAGGATCAGAAAAAAGTACTCTGTCTGAAATTCTGCCTTTTTTAAAAATCCTTTTACCATAGCAGGCATTTCATGTCCATACACAGGACAGACAATCCCAATCTCCTCTGCCCTCCAGCTCTGCTCTTTCCTGTGAATTACCTGGGGAATGCTTATCAACTCTCCTCCAATCTGTTTCGCTGCATAGAGACTGTTTCCTGTTCCGGTAAAATAGAAGATCATCTTTCAGGAACCTCCCGTTGCTTTAATCGTGAACTTTCAGACTATGAAGCATTTTAGTAAATGCAGGATCATCGTGGTTGACAATCTCACTGTAACCCAAATCCAGTTCGGCGATCTTTGCCATGTCCTCGTCACTTAATTTAAAATCCCATATAGCTATATTCTGCTCCATACGGTCCTTATGCACAGACTTCGGAATTACCACTACGCCTCTTTGCACATTCCAGCGAAGAGCTACCTGAGCAGCGCTCTTTCCATACTTTTCGCCAATCTTAGAGAGCACCGGATGGGTAAAAATCCCATGATTTCCTTCTGCAAAAGGTCCCCATGCCTCTGGAATCACGCCATACTCATTCATCAGGGCAAGTGCATTTTCCTGTTGGAAGAAAGGATGCAGTTCCACCTGATTTACTGCCGGGATTACGTCCACAGTCTCACACAGATCCGCAAGGCGTGCCGGATAGAAGTTGCAAACGCCGATAGCCTTTAATGTGCCTTCTTTATACGCCTCTTCCATTGCCCGGTATGCTCCTACATAATCACCCATGGGCTGATGGATCAGATACAGATCAAGATAGTCAAGTCCCAATTTGTCAAGAGATGTCCGGATAGCTTTCTTTGCCTCTTCATAACCTGCATCCTGTACCCAGAGCTTTGTGGTAATGAACAGCTCTTCTCTCGGCACGCCGCACTTTGCAATGGCTTCCCCGACTGCCTCCTCATTCATGTATGCAGCTGCTGTATCAATCAGACGGTAGCCGCTTGCGACGGCATCAAGAACCGCCTGCTCACACTGCGCCGGATCCGGCACCTGAAATACTCCAAATCCTTCCTTAGGCATCTTTACTCCATTATTTAATGTTACATATTCCATGATCATATCCTCCTTTTTCTTTCCGAATGTGGTATACCCACAACCTGTTTACAATGTAAATTATAAAAAGTATTTCAGAAAAAGTACAATATCAATCCCGCATTGTGCTATACTATATATGAATACTGAAAATGAGGTGACACCGATATGATCGAACACGAACATCTAAGACATCTTGAGGCTTTTGCCCGATCCGGCACACTTTTGAAAGCTGCTGAAGAACTGCATATTTCCCAGCCCACTCTGACTCGTTCCATGCAGAAACTGGAAGATGAAATTGGCGTACCGCTGTTTTTGCGCACAAAGAACCATCTGGAATTCAATGCCAACGGAGAGTTGGCTGCAGATTATGCAAGGCGAATACTAGAGCAAACTGACAGTATGGTAGAAAGGGTTCGGGCACTGGATCGTGCCGGGCGTACGATCTCCATTGGCTCCTGCGCTCCTATGCCTATGCTCACAGCCGTCCGGAATGCAACACATCTGTATCCTGAGATGACCATTTCTTCTGAATGCCGGGACTGTGAGCCTTTAATCGAGGGCCTCCGTTCTGAGCTCTATCAGATTATTATCCTGCCTTATCGTCCGGAAGATAAAGATCTGCATATACAGGAAACAGAAACGGAAACGCTCTTTTTCGCCGTCCCTTCCGGACATCGGTTTGCTGACAGCAATGGAATCTATATGAAAGAAATGGATGGAGAAAATATGCTTCTGTATTCAGATATCGGATTCTGGCACAGTCTGCCGCGGGAAAAAATGCCGCATTCCCGCTTTCTGGTGCAGACCGACCGATTCGCCTTTGAAGAGCTGATGTCTTCCTCCATCCTTCCTTGTTTTGTATCCGATATGGCTCTTGCGGATAACTGGAACTCTGCAGACCGTGTTCTTGTCCCGATACTTGATCCGGAGGCAAAGGTTACTTATCATATGGTATGCCTGAAAAAAACTCTTTCGAAAGTTCGGAAATTATTTTTATCTGTAATCTGACCTGCGGCTTACATCCATCCAGTCCACAATTTCCTGCAGCCTGTCTTTTAATACACTTTGCGCTGCCCGTGCCGCATCACTGCCAAGGAGTAAACGGAAAGGCATCTTTCCTCTTAAATATGTTTACATACATTCCATCAGAATATCGTATATTTCATCACGGCTAAGTTCTCTCGGCCCGCACTTGATTACGTTGCATGTATCTGCTACATTGCGTAAGATTTCCGGAGTAATCTCTACTTTAGACTTCAGTTCGCTCATCTTTGTTGGAAGACCGCATGCTTTAATAAAGTCTGCCAGAGCCTCCACACCTGCCCGGGCTGTATCTGCACCAAATACTTCTTTAGCAAACTTTTCAAACTTCTCTTCAGCATCTTCTACAACATGACGGTAGTAAGCGGGATGAATCACTGCAAGACCCTGTCCGTGATTGCAGTCGGTATATGCGCCAAGTTGATGCTCCAGCTGATGTGCCTGGAAATCCGTCACTCTTCCCACTTTCAAGATCCCGTTCTCTGCCATAGCAGAGTCCCACATCAGATTCCCTCTCGCCTGTATATCATCTACATTTCCCATCAGTCGTTTCATATTTACAACTGTATTTTTCATGATTGCAAGCGCCACATCATCAGAAACATTATCCTGATCGGAATTTCCGAAATAAGTTTCCATCGCATGACTCAATGTATCAAACGCCCCGGAAATCACCTGCATTCTCGGAACGGACGCAGTGTATAAAGGATCGAGGATTGCAAATCTGGGCGCTGCCGCTGCCATCCCCGCTTTGATCACCTTCTCTTCGTTGGTAATGACCGCACCTCCGTTCATTTCCGCTCCTGTTCCGGAGGCTGTAACAATTGCCCCCATTGGCAGGACATCTGTCGGAAACTGATGGTCTGTCATCTCCATCTCCCATAAATCTTTTTCCGTCTTTGCCTGCGCTGCTACAATCTTACAGCAGTCGATCACGGAACCGCCTCCCACTGCAAGAATGAAATCAATCTTGTTTTCTTTTGCAAGTTTCGCACCTTCCTGTACCTTTGCATAAGTAGGATTGGACATAATGCCGCTAAAGTCAAAAACCTCTTTTCCTGCATCCGCAAGAATATTCTTTACCTCGTCATAGATTCCGTTTTTCTTTACCGAACCTCCGCCATAAGCAAGCATTACCTTCTCACCGTATCCGGAAACTGCCGATGCAAGCTGCTCCTTTGCTACACCTTCTCCGAAATAAACCTTTGTCGTATACTCATAGACGAACTTTTTCATGTCAGATCTCTCCTTTTCTTTTTTCTATAACAAATTATAGAACTGCTGCCGAATAAATTGAAGAAACAATAAGTTCCCGCGTTTATACCTTAAGGTTTCGGCTGCTTATAGATAAAAGGCGTATTCAGGAATTGTGTCGGACACTAGATGTCGCCCCACCCGTAAAACGGGCAATGTCATCAACTTAAAGATATTTCACTATGAATTTACAGCAATTCCTCTTCGGGTTTCGATTCGCTCCGAAACGCAAAAAAGCCCTTGAAAATTCCCGTTTTACGGGATTTCCAAGGGCTTCACGCACCTTTTATTTTAGAAAATTACATTCCCATCTGTTTCGCAACTTCTGCTGCGAAATCCTCTTCCTTCTTCTCGATTCCTTCTCCGGTCTCGAAACGAACGAATTTCTTAACAGTCATGTTAGCGCCGTTCTCTTTTGCAACCTTCTCTACATATTTTGCAACTGTAAGGTCACCGTCCTGAACATATACCTGGTCTAACAGACAGATCTCTTTCATCTCTTTGTTGAGACGTCCGATGATCATTTTCTCAATGATGTTCTCCGGTTTGTTCGGATTCTCCAGTTTAGCCTGTGCAAGCAGGATCTCTTTCTCATGATCAATGTATTCCTGTGAAACTTCCTCACGGGATACATACTTCGGAGACATAGCTGCAACCTGCATAGCTACATTCTTCAGGCATGTCTTGATCTCATCGTTTACGACATCTGTTTCCGCCTCTACGAGAACACCGATACGTCCGCCGCCATGGATATATGCTACGACACATCCGTCAGATACAATCTTTTCAAATCTTCTGATGCTTAAGTTCTCTCCGATAACAGAAATTTTCTCTGTCAGAACATCTTTTACTGTCTTGGAAGCGTCTTCGTTCCATGCCTCTGCCATGAATGCATCCATATCTTTGGACTCTGATGCAATTGCCTGATCAACAACAGCTTTTACAAATGCCTGGAAATCAGCATTCTTTGCAACGAAGTCTGTCTCTGAATTCACTTCAACAATTGCTGCTGTTTTGTCATCTTTTACTTCTGCCATTACAATACCTTCAGCGGCAATTCTTCCGGCTTTCTTCACTGCCTTTGCCTCACCGTTCTTTCTCAGGTATTCGATCGCCTCATCCATATTTCCATTTGTTTCATTAAGAGCTTTCTTGCAGTCCATCATTCCGGCGCCTGTCAGTTCTCTTAATTCTTTTACCATACTAGCTGTAACTGCCATTTTTCATTCCTCCGTCGAAATCTTATTTATACAAGGGGTTTTAATTAAGCTTCCACTGTTTCTGCAGCTTCTTCAGCCTGCTCTTCGTAAGCTTCTTCACCTTCTGCATATTCTTCTTCGTAACCTGTTTCTCCCTGATTTGCCTCGATAACAGCATCTGCCATCTTGGAAACGATCAGTTTTACTGCACGAATTGCATCGTCATTTCCCGGAATTACATAATCCAGCTCTTCCGGATCACAGTTTGTATCTGCAATACCGATAAGCGGAATGCCAAGTGTATGTGCTTCCTGAACGCAGATTCTTTCTTTCTTCGGGTCAACGATGAAAATTGCATCCGGCAGTCTCTTCATTTCTTTGATTCCGCCAAGGTTTTTCTCCAGTTTCTCCCACTCTTTCTTCAGCTGGATAACTTCCTTCTTCGGCAGTACGTCAAATGTTCCGTCTTCAGCCATTGCTTCGATTTCTTTCAGACGGTTTACTCTGCTCTTGATTGTCTTGAAGTTTGTGAGCATTCCGCCCAGCCATCTCTCATTTACATAGAACATACCGCAGCGCTCTGCTTCTGTTTTGATAGCGTCCTGTGCCTGTTTCTTTGTTCCTACAAACAGGATTGTTCCGCCTTCTGCTGCGATATCGGAAATTGCCTGATATGCTTCATCTACTTTTCCTACAGATTTCTGAAGGTCAATGATATAGATACCATTTCTCTCTGTGTAGATGTACGGAGCCATCTTAGGGTTCCATCTTCTTGTCTGATGTCCGAAATGAACACCTGCTTCTAAAAGTTGCTTCATTGAAATAACACTCATGTTTCTTTCCTCCATTTGGTTTTGTTACTTCCGCACATTGCATTTCCCGTAAGACCGGCCTTTCATCCTGTAATCCATCAAAAAGGCTTAGGCACCTTTACAGGCAGACATATGCGTGTTTTTTTGCGACTTGAATATAATACCATAAAAAAGTGCCGGATGCAAGCATTTTTCTGGCTTTCCGGCACTTTCATGATCATTTTTCTCTCTTCATTGACATTTTACTACAGAACTCTTCTGACACTGCGGATCTGCCTGTAAGTGCAGTCACTCCACTCTACGATACCTACTCCGGGAGCTGATGCATGGATGATCCCCCCGGTTCCATTGTAGATGCCTACATGTCCGTAATACACCAGAAGGTCTCCCGCCTGTGCCTGTGAAAGCGGTACTTCCACTCCCGCATAAGCCTGTGAACTGTCCGTCCTTCCAAGACTGACTCCGAACTTTGCATAAATCTGCTGGGTAAACCCGGAACAGTCAATTCCATTTGTCAGGCTGTTGCCTCCCAGTACATAAGGATTTCCGAGAAATTGTCTTGCATACGCCACAACTGCCGCTCCGTCTGTCCCCTGCGGCGGCACAATCGATGCATTTCCTCCGCCTGATGAACTTCCGGATCCTCCTCCGTTTGATCCGCTGTTGCTGTTTTCGTTTCCGGCGGAATTATTTCCCTGCTGGGACTGGTTGCTATTTTCTTCAGCCTCCTGGGCCGCTGCTGCCTGTGCTGCTTCCTGCTGACGTTTTTCCTCTTCTGCTTTCTGGGCTGCCACCGCCTCCTGGATGCTGGCATCCAGCTGGGCAATCTCTGACTGTTTCCCATCTATCATCGTATTAAGGGAAGTCTTGTCCTCTTCCAACTGTACCTGCATTTTTTCCAGAGACTCTGCCTCTTCCTGCAGTGTGGCGGACAGCTCTTCTATCTTCTTTGTTGTAGCTTCACATTCCGCCTGCTTTTCTTTATCATACTCATGTACATTTTGTATGTATTCTGCTTTATTGATCAAATCCGAAAAATTTTCCGCGGAGAGAAGGATCTCCAATTCATTTCCATTTCCCGCTTCATACATATACTGGATTCGTTTTTTCATATCTGCAAATTGCTTTTGCTGCTGCACAATAGCTTCTTCCAGATCGACATTGGCCTTTTCAATCTCTTCCTGCTTTTTTGAAAGATCACTTTCCAGTGTGTTGATCTTGTCAAGAATGCTTGTCAACTGACTCTGCAGAGATGTCACTTCCCCTTCCACAGCTGCTTTATTATCTTTCAGATCATCTATGGATGGTTCTGCAAAAACAGGACATACTACCATGGAGCTGACCAGCATCGCCGTGACAGTTGCCTGTACTATTTTTTTCTTCATACTCTCCCACCTTATCTCTATCTGTATGCTGTTAACTTCTGTCTGTTTCGCGCTCTTTTGCGGAAGCGCCATTACCCTGATTTATATTTATACACAATAAGAATACAACAATTTTTCTGCAATTTCAACAAATTTTCCAAGAAATAAAAACAAGAAGGCAATTCTTTTTACTGCCTTCCTGCTTTCAGCTTTATGTTCACCGGATTACCAGCATCTCCTGTACCACGGAGATCCGTAAACACTGGCAATTTTTACAACATCTCCCGGTTTCGGAGCATGTATCATTTTCCCTCCGCCAATGTAAATTCCTACATGGCTTCCATAACACACAATGTCTCCCGGCTGCGGATCCGTTACTGCCACTCCGCATCCACCCTGTGCATAAGAAGTTCTCGGAAGAGAAATTCCCGCAACAGAATGGCAGTACTGCACAAGCCCGGAACAATCCAGGGCAGATCCCGGAGTGGAACCGCCATATACATAAGAAACTCCCAACTGGCTGTAAGCTGCATTTACAATTGCCTGTGCCACAGAAGTATTTCCCGAAGAGGAGGAACTTCCTGACGAGGAACTGCTTCCCGATGAGGAACTGCTTCCCGACGAAGAGCTGCCGCCCGACTCTGTACCGTCGGATGTATTTTCAGAGGATGTGCTGTTGTCAGACTCATCCTGCTGTGAACTGTCACTTTCGCCGGATTCCTCCTGTTCTGCTGCCGCTGCTGCCTCGGCCTCTCTTTGCGCCGCTTCCTGTGCCGCCGCCTCAGCTGCTGCTGCAATCTGCTCGTCAAAGTCAGCAATCTCTGCTTTCTTCTCTGTCAGAGTCGCATTCAAGTTTTCTTCCTCCTGCTCATATTGTTCCTGCATATCCTGCTGCTTTTTCTGCTCTGTCTCCAGAGTTTCCTTCAGATCTTTTATTTCTGCTTCTGTTTGTTCCAGTTCTTCCAGCTTTTGCCGGTCATATGTATGAACATTCTGAATATATTCCGCTTTGTTAACCAGATCTGAAAAGTCTTTTGCCGATATAAGGGTTTCCAGAGAACTTAACTCTCCGCTTTCATACATATATTTGATCCTAAGTTTCATAGAATCATATTGTTCTTCTGCTTTTTTCTCGGCTTCCTCCAAATCTTCCTCGGCCTGTATGATCTTCTCTCCGGTCTTGATCAGCTGTTCTTCCATTGATCCGATCTTGGTAATAAGCTCTGTCAACTGTTCCTGCAAGGACTCTGCCTCTTCTGTAGCTGCCTCTTTTTTCTCTTCCAGCTCTGCAGCCGACGGTGCAGCAAGTACCGATGTCGTGGCTAAAGAACTGGCTAATGCTGTCATCAGCAGTGTTCTTCCTATTCTGTTCATCTTAATTCTGTCCCTTTTCAATTATCTGCTATGTCTGTTTCCTGTTGCTGTGTTTCCCCTCCCATACATTTAATATAAATTAAAATTTATATTTTTGCAATACTTTTTTAATTTTTTGTAATATTTCCGTAATATTTAAACTGACGGCTGAACTGGTTTCTCATCAATGCGCTGTATCAGCACAAATATACTGGACGCCGCTGCTGCACATACAACCGTAATAATACCGATCCTCATAGGCTGCTGCATCATCCATTCATAGGCAGCCGTTTCTGTAGCTGCAATTGAAACAAGATTCATTACCATATGCCCCAATACCGGAGCTTTGACAGATCCGTACTTTTCATATAAGTAACAGAGCACCATTCCCATGAAAAAAGCATAGATCATCTGAACCATATTTCCGTGAATAACGGCAAAGATCAAAGATGCTGAAACTGCCGAGCGGATAAATCCTGCTCTTTGGCGCATCCTCCTGAACATCACCCCGCGGAATACCAGTTCCTCAGCTGCAGGTACCAAAAGGCCCAGACAAATCACCTGTACGGGCAGGGATGCACTGTAAAGGGCATCTGTAGTCTGCTGATATGATGCACTCATCGACTGAAGATTTCCGATTATGATCAGATTATTTACACCCACACACAAGACAGCCGAAATGCCGATCACACCTGCATACTGCCACAAAGAAGCTTTTTTGTTCGGCACAATTCCAAGAAATTTTTCATTCTTACGATCCCTGTGAAACAAAAACAACATAATAGGAATCACAAGCAATGCGCTGATCCCCTCCAGCAGTGTGGTATACTGCATCAGCTGCTCTGTTATTGTCAAAGTCATATCCGTCATGGCATCCTGATTCTGCATTGCCCCCACTGCTTCATCATAGTGGTTGGACATGTAAAAAAAGCTGTATATTCCCGCTGCCGCCATACTGACAACCATACTGACGACTAATTTGATCACCAGAGGCACAAACACATACCATGCACCGGTTTTATATACTTTCGGCATTGACGGTATGGGCGTCTTCTCCTGTTCGCCTTTCTTTTGTTCCTGCCCCGGTTCAACGGACCCGGGATCTGTTCCGGGATTTTCCCATGGATTGCTCATATATATTTCTGTTCCTCACTTTCCAAATCTAAATATGTAACAGTACATAAAACTCCTGATTTTCTTATTCTACTTCTCATTTACAAAAGTTTCAATTAAAAAAGTATAAACTCTCTGCCGACTGATTCCGCTTCCTTTTCTTTACTTTCCTGTCTCCAGGCCATATAATAGTAAATATAATTTTCAGGAAAGGAGTTTTATAATATGGAAGATCAGAAACAGCGTGTCTATGACGCACTGAATAAACTCGGTATTAAATATGAAGTCGTTGAACATGAACCTGTTCATACTATGGAGGACATGGACCGCCTCGGCCTTCCGGAAAAGGGTACTCTGTGCAAAAATCTTTTTCTTCGGGATTCCAAAGGCAAACGTCACTTCCTTGTCACCTGCGATGAAAAGAAAAAAGTAGATCTCAAGTCTCTTGGACGCGCGCTTGGAGCCGGCAATCTAAGCTTCGCCTCAGAGGAACGCCTGGAACAGTATCTTGGCTTAAAACAGGGAAGCGTTTCCCCCTTCGGACTTATGAATGACACAGATCATGCGGTGGAATTTTTTATCGACAAGGATCTTTCCCGCTGTAAAAGTCTCGGGATCCATCCTCTGGAAAACACTGCTACCGTTTTCCTTTCTTTCAAAGACCTGGACAAATTTCTGTGGGATCTCGATGTAGATGTCATAAAAATCAAATTATAATGGAACGGCAAAAGGACATGGATTTTGCATCCCATGTCCTTTCCTTTTACTTATTCTTCAGATATTCCTCAATAAGGCATTGCTTCCCTTTCAGGCTTCCCTGAACCATCTCCGGTTTGCCGCCGCCTCTGCCGGCAAACCTTTCGTTCAGCTCTTTTCCAAACGGACGGACATCCTCTTTCCTGCTTCCGATCACATAGCGATACCCTTCCTCTGATGTTCCGGCAAACACAGCCGCTATTTTTGCCCCTCTGTCAAGCAAAGCATTCATCAGCTCCCTTGGCCCGTTTCCTTCCAGCCCGCTGTCAAATATCCAGGTCACGCCTTCTCTTATTGCTGTTTCAGCTGCCTGGTATCTCAAAAGCTTCTGCTGGAGGAGCAATGTTCTATTTTTCCAGCCATCCCGCTCCGCCTTCAGCTTTTCCACAGCTTTTGCTGTCTCATTTTCCTTCTCACACAACAGATTTCCTATGGCTTTTACATTTGCCTGTTTGATCCGGTAGTCTCTAAGCGCCCGGAACCCACACAGCATGGTAATCCTCTCTCCGCCTTTGTAGTTCATCCTCCCTACCAGCTTGATCAGTCCGATCTCCCCTGTTCTCTTTACGTGAGGGGCGCAGCATGCACAGACATCAAATCCCGGAATTTCTATAATCCTTACCTGGCCTTCGATCTCTATTTTGCTTCTGTATTCCATAAAGGAAAGCTCTTCCCTGGAGGGGTAAAGTGTCTCTACTTTCAGATTCAGGGCAACTGCCCTGTTGGCTTCCCACTCAATTTCCTCCAGCTCTTCCGGCGTGATAGGACCGTTAAAATCCATAGTACAGTAATCATTTCCCAGGTGAAAGCCTACGTTATCATACCCGAAGCGGGCGTGTACAAGCCCGGAAATGATGTGTTCTCCCGTATGCTGCTGCATCTTTTCAAAACGCTCTTCCCAGCTGATTTTCCCGTGAACAGTTTTTCCTACTTCCAAAGGACGATCCGTTATGTGATGGACAGTTCCCTGTTTTTCCTTCACATCCCAGACCTCTGCCTCATCCAGCCATCCGGTATCAGCATATTGCCCTCCGCCTTCCGGGAAAAATGCAGTCCTCTCTAAAATAACACGATAGCCCTTTTTATCCTTTTCACAGGAAAGCACTTTCGCATCAAATTCTTTCATGTGACTGTCCTGATAAAAAAGCTTCTCTGTCTGCCCAATCTCCATTTCCTGTCTACATCCTTTCCGGCGCTTCAAATCCAAGTATATCGATACATGCCTCCAGTACTCTCTTTGTCAGGATCAGAACTGCAATATAACTCTCCTGTACTTTTTCATCCTCCTCTGCCAGGATCTTCGTTTCATGGTAGAAACGATTGAATGCATTTGCCAGGTCATAAATATACGCACAGATCTTATGAGGCGCTGTTTCCTCATAAGCGGTCTCCATGACAGCATTGTATTTGGCAATTTCCAGCATAAGCGCCTTTTCACTGTCACTGTGAGCTCCGCTGACAGAAAGATCTTCCAGATGTTTTCCCATTTCTTCATATTTATGAAGAATGGATTTGATCCGTACAATAGTATAAAGAATATAGGGACCTGTATTTCCTTCAAATGATGTAAAGCGGTCCACATCAAATACATAATCCTTGCTGGCCTGATTAGACAGATCTCCATATTTAATAGCAGACATTCCCACAATTCCGGCAGTCTCCTTTGCTTCCTCTTCGCCCACTGTCCGGTTATCCGTGATCTTGTGGTACATCTCCTCGTTAATTTCACGGATCAGGTTCTCCAGGCGCATTACACCGCCCTCTCTTGTTTTAAAGGGCTTTCCGTCCTTTCCGTTCATTGTACCAAATCCAAGGAAACGAAGCCTTGTCTTTTCCGGTACGATCCCGGTTTTTTTCGCTGCCCGGAATACCTGTGTAAAATGAAGTTCCTGGCGCTTATCCACTACATAGATCACCTGATCCGGATGATAGTCTTCCTCTCTCTGGACTAAAGTAGCAAGATCTGTCGTCCCGTACAAAGAGGCCCCGTCTGATTTCTGGATCATACATGGAGGAATTTCTTTCGTATCTGTCTCTTCTTTTACATCAATGACAAGGGCTCCGTCATCTACCCTTGCAAACCCCTCTTTTTTCAGCCGTTCGATCATGTCCGGAATATAGGCCTGCGCATCCGCCTCTCCCTTCCACAGATCAAACTCCACATTTAAATTGGCATAATTCTTCTTCAGATCCGCCACGGAAACCTGCATGATATGCTTCCAGATAGCGGTATATCCCTTGTGTCCGTTCTGAAGCAAATAGGTAGCATGCAATGCTTCTTCCCTGTATTCTTCATGTTCTTTAGCATAGGCGCTTGCAGTCGGATAAATCTCTTCCAGCTCTCCGATGGTAAATGGCGCCTCACTGGGATATTCTCCTTCAAAAGACTCATCAAAATACGGAAGATCAGGCTGGCGTTTCTTTAACTCTGTAATTATAAGTCCCATCTGATAGCCCCAGTCTCCCATGTGTATATCTCCAAGAACCTTATGCCCCATTGCTCTGCAGATTCTCTTGACACTTTCTCCAATGATCGCGGATCGGAGATGCCCTACATGGAGAGGCTTTGCCACATTAGGTCCGCCGTAATCTATAACGATCATTTCCGGATTCTCTGTCTTTTCCAGACCGAGCGTTTCCTCTCCCGCCATATCATTCAAATAAGATGCAAGGTATCTGTCATCAATCTTCAGGTTAATAAAACCCGGAGCAACTGCTTCTGCTTCTGCAATGCAGCCCTGTCTCCCGATCTGAGACACCACATCTTTTGCAATCATTATCGGCGCTTTTTTATAAACCTTGGCTCCCGCCATAGCCCCATTACACTGGTATTCACACAGATCCGGACGGTTTGACAGCGTTACCTTTGCATAGGATCTGTCATAACCCGCTTCTTCAAAAGCCTCTTCCATTTCTGCGGTTATCTTATCTAAAAGCTTTTTCATCTTTTTTCCTCCATTCCTGTTCCACAATACCCTTTGATCATTCTACAGTCTACCATAATTCCCCCTTTCCCTCAATATCTCTCTTTTGACAAACTGGATTTTCCTTGCCATTTCCGCGAAACTATGCTACCCTCGAATAACCAATAATAAAAGAAAGAAGGAATGTTATGATCATTGGTTCTCATGTTGGAATGAGCGGAAAGGATATGCTCCTTGGCTCTGCAAAAGAAGCAGTCACCTACGGAGCTGATACATTTATGTTTTACACCGGGGCGCCTCAAAACACAAAACGAAAAGACATCAGCGAGTTGAATATCGACCCGGCCTGGAAATATATGGAGGAACACGGGATCAGACAGATCCTTGTCCATGCCCCTTACATTATCAATCTTGCAAATACTGTCAAACCGGAAACCTATGAACTTGCAGAAGAATTTCTTGCCCTGGAGATTGAACGTACTGCCGCCTGCAAAAGCTCCACTCTGATCCTCCATCCCGGAGCTCATGTGGGTGCAGGAGTATCCGCTGGAATCGCTCAGATCATCCGCGGCCTAAACCACATCCTTACCAGGGAAACAACCGTCAATGTCGCACTGGAAACAATGGCCGGAAAGGGGACTGAAATCGGACGAAGCTTTGAAGAAATCGCCCGCATTTATGACGGCGTTGTGTATAACGACAAGCTGCGTGTATGCTTTGACACCTGCCACACCAATGACAGTGGATATGATGTTAAAAATAACTTTGACGGTGTGATCGATGAATTTGACCGCATTCTGGGCAAAGATCAGATTGCGGTCTTCCATATCAATGACAGCAAGAATCCGATGGGCGCCCGCAAAGACCGCCACGCCAATATTGGTTTTGGCACCATTGGCTTTGATGCCCTTCACACCATTGTGCATCACCCTGATTTTGAAAATGTTCCCAAGATTCTCGAAACTCCCTATATCCCCTCTTCCGAAAATTCAAAAAAGTCTTTCCCTCCTTATCGGGAAGAAATACAGATGTTAAGATGCGGACAGTTCAATTCCCGTCTTCAGGAAGAAATCGCCGGCAAATAAGCCGGCTTTTCTTTTTCTCTTGACAATTTTATATTTATGTATTATTGTATTATATAGCTAATACATTTGTTGGATATCAAATCGTACAATAGAAACGAGGTGACATGCATGCCATGGGAATTAGATAATGACCGCCCGATCTATCTGCAGCTTATGGAACGGATACAAAGGGATATCATTTCCGGAGTCTACAAACCCGGCGATAAACTTCCGTCTGTAAGAGATCTCGCCGTGGAGGCCGCGGTAAATCCAAACACAATGCAAAAAGCTCTTTCCGAACTGGAGAGAAGCGGCCTGGTTTACGCCCAGAGAACCAGCGGCCGGTTTATAACGGAGGATGAAGCTATGCTGAAAAAAATGAAACAGGAACAGGCTGCCAGCCATATCCATGAATTTTTTGAAAAAATGCGCAGTCTCGGATTCCAGGATGAAGAGACGCTTGCTCTACTTCAGGAAGCTATAAAGGGGGAACACTGACTATGAAGCCGATATTAGAATGCAAAGGGCTTACCAAACAATATAACAACCATGTCAACGCCCTTACGAATCTGAATCTGGTTCTGGAACGGGGACAGATCATCGGGCTTTTGGGACCGAACGGAAGTGGAAAGACCACTTTGATCAAACTGATCAATGATCTTTTGATTCCTACAGAAGGACAGGTTCTGATCGATGGAATGGTGCCCGGCGTTGAGACAAAGAAGATCGTATCCTATCTCCCGGAGAGGACCTATCTGGATCCCTCAATGAAGATCAAGGATATCATTTCCTATTTTTCAGATTTTTACGAAAACTTTGTCACTGACCGCGCTTACCATATGATGACAGATCTGGAGATCGACGTCAACTCCCGTATGCGCGCTCTCTCCAAGGGAACAAAAGAAAAGGTTCAGCTGGCCCTGGTAATGAGCCGTGACGCCCAGCTGTATGTTCTGGATGAACCGATTGGTGGAGTGGACCCTGCTGCCAGGGACTATATTCTTCAGACCATATTGACAAATTATAACGAAAACGCGACCATCCTGATCTCCACCCATCTGATCACAGACATTGAAAACATCCTGGACCGGGTTCTCTTTCTAAAGCAGGGGCAGGTTGTACTCAATGCAGCGGTAGATGAAATACGAATGGATCAGGGTAAATCTGTAGATGCGTTATTCCGGGAGGTGTTCAGATGTTAGGCAAACTGATTCGGTATGATCTGAAATCTACAACCAGATTTCTGATCGTCATTCATATTTTTCTGATTATATTTTCCATACTGGGACGCATATTCCTGACCGGAAGATTTCCTTATGAAGCTGATGATATAAGCGAATTGCTTATTGCTTTGACCTTTACTGTATATATCATCCTGTTTGCGGGCGCTTCATTTGGTACCCTTCTCGTTATAGCAGTAAGATTTTACAAAAATTTATTCTCCGATGAGGGATATCTCACCAATACCCTTCCCGTCACCAAAGGGATGCACTTACTGTCAAAGACACTCTCTGGAACTATATGGTGCGCTATTGATGCTTTCATCCTGTACCTGTGCGCTTTTATCCTGATCGCTATCCCGCCTGTTACCGAAGCTCTCAGCGCTCATTGGGGAGAATTTATCCGGCTTTTGGGATTTTCCAGCCAGAGCAGCTTTCATTTCTTTTTGCTGTATATGGTAGTACTTACCTTCATCGGCGCGGTTGTCAATGTGGTCAGTATCCAGTCAGCCATCATATTGGGGCAGCTTTTTAACGGTCACAAGGTATTGGGAGCTGTTGTTTCCTATTTGTCCTTACCACCATCTCCTCGATTGCGGCTACCATACTGATGGGGATTTACGGTCTGCTTACTGATAACCTTATAATAGGTACTGTCGGCAACTCTGACTTTACCTTTGCTTCCTATATGACAAATATATTAAATCTTTCCTTTGCCCTGGAAATTGTATTTGCCATCATACTTTATATTATTTCTTATATTATTATGAAAAAGAAAATCAATTTAAGCTAACCTTGCAGAGAAGGGATATTTGCACAAAAAGGCATATGACTTCTGCAGTATAATCTGCAGCTCGTCATATGCCTTTTTCTTTTTCCTAAAAAAACACTTGAATCAACACCATATAAAGCACAGTGCCTACTCCGATACTTAAAAGGTTATTTCTCTTCCAGGCATGAAGCGCCGCTGTCACAAAGACAGCAGCCGCTTCCGGAATCCCATGGGGCGCTTCTGCCACAGGTGTCGCCCGCAGGCAGTATACCACAAGCATACCGATCACTGCCGGTGTCAGCACTCTTCCAAGATAACGCACCACTTCCGGTATCTCTTTCCCCTTTGGAAATATCAAAAACGGAACGACTCTTGTAGCAAAAGTAGTGGCCGCCACAAGGAAAATAATTACAAATGATACTCCTGCACTTAACGGCATTTTGCCACCTCCTTCTCATCCAGCTTCCTTCGTCCCGCAAAAAGGATCATGATAATAAGAAGCATGGAAGGGAGCACAAAACTGTCGGCTCCGAATATCTGCAGGCAGAGAAACGCTGCCGCCACGCCTATTGTTTCCGGAATCCTGTTTTTGGCATCCATCCACTGTTCCACAAAGATCACCACAAACAGCGCTGTCATGGCAAAGTCGATCCCTTCCGAATTGAAGGGCAGAAAACTTCCTGCAAGTCCTCCAATGGCAGAACCGATTACCCAGTAGGACTGATTCATAATAGAAATCGCAAATAGAAATTTTTCTTCTTCTACTCCTTCCGGTATTTTTGTTGTACATAAAAGGGAATAGGTTTCATCAGTCAGACCGAAGATCATATACCACCTTTTTTTCCCCATCTGATTAAATTTGTCAAGCAGTGATATCCCATAAAATATGTGTCTGATATTTACCATTAAAGTCATGAATATCACTTGTACAAAAGAAATACCCGGCGTAAAAAAATTTACTGCCAGATATTGCCCGGAGCCTGCATATACAAGCAGGCTCATCAATATTGCCCATAAAAAGGAATACCCTTTCTCCGCATACATAACGCCAAAGGCAATCCCAATAAAAAGATATCCCGTCAAAACAGGAATCGTATAAGGAAACGCCTTTCTGAATGCATGTTTGTAACCTGTCATCCCTTATTCCTTTCCTTTATCCGTTGTATATCCTATTTCTTACTTCTCTACTGTGAAGAGGCCTGTTCCAGATCTGTCAGCACCTCTGCAAGCATAGCATCCGATGCAACTGCACCGGCATAATCCTGCTGCACTCCCGCCATAAACTGCTGTACGTCATCATGGGATGCAACCTCTTCTGCTTCCTGTAGGATCTCATCCTCCGCCCCTTCGGAGAGGATCTGCCACTTTCCCTTCTCTTTTCTCAGATACAGTGTTTCCATCCCCGGCACCTCTGTATAAATGTCTTTTATCTTCATAGTATATTTCACAAAGGCAATATAGCAATCCTCATATCTTGCCTTTTTCAGATAAATTGTAAGATTGTTATACCCTTCTGCGAAGCCGTTTTCACTTGTCTTTTGTTCATAATAATCATGGACGGCCTGTTCGATTGCTGTATCCGTATTTTCTTTCAGTGGATTTTCTTCGATCAGCTCCCAGCCTTTGTTTTCTTTCTTCTGAATGTCTTCCTGCAGCTCTGCTGCCGTATCCTTTGTCTCCTGGCTTTTCGCTTTCTCTTTGGTAAGATTGAATCCCGCTGCAGCCAGCACTAACAATATCAGACATCCCGCTGCAATCTTAAGGAGCCTGCCCTTTTTTGCTGTACTGCCGCTGCTTTTCAGTCTTCCCTTCATTTCTACCTCCACTTCTTATTCTGTATGCAGTCTGGCACTAAAAATAATACTCGCTATTTTTTTGAAAGTCAATCTTGTAATTTTGTTCCATTTGTGCTATTATACTACTTGTCTCTGTAGCTCAGTGGATAGAGCACTGCCCTCCGGAGGCAGGTGCGCCAGTTCGACTCTGGTCAGAGACGTAAAGAGCAGTCAGTTTATACCGACTGCTCTTTTTTAATTTGCCAGGAACTCTTTGTTCTTCTTATTCTTTTTCCGGCAGCATGAGTTTCTCCTTCTCCCGGCAATAAAAATAGACCCTGTCAGACAGCACATCCTCTCTGTCAAGCTGCGTCTGATTCATCTCTCTGACGATCAGATCCAGTTCTTCCCAGGAGGGCGCCATACTGACCGGCAGAATGATCACTTCATGGATACTGCTTGGCATTATATAAAAGTCTTTGCCCAGATATTCCCCGATACGCTTCAGACAGGAAGGATAGAGTATGGCTGCTGCGCCAAAATTCCGGCTGCTGTTTGTCAGGATATGGACATCCTCTTCGCCCTGCTCCCATTCTTCCGGGCCTTCCTCCCCTGCCATTTCATATATAACAGTCTGCATAGGCGCAAATTCAGCCGGAAGAAGTCTTGGTGTATTTTGACATGCCTCCCGGTAAACGTCTTCCTTTTTCACATTCCACAGGCGAAGGTGCTCTTCCCCCACAGGCATGAAAGCCGTTTTATCTTCACCATCCAGATCCAGCATTACAAAAAAGATAACAGCCAGATCCAAAAAGGGAACAGAGGGGATTCCTCTAAGGTAGTCCTGGTTTTTTCGACAGTTCACTACCCGGTAAATAATCCTCGACCTGACATTTTCATATTCTGTCAGAAATCCTCCCTCCCATCTGTGCGTCACTTTCACATGCTGGTACAGTTCTTTAATCTGACACCCGATTTCTTCCAGAGTATATCCTCTTTGATATCTCTCGAAATATCCCTCCAAATATATCGTCGGAGAAATATTAAGCCCTGGCTCACGGATCACAATACCCTTGCGCTCTCTCCCATTATTTTTGATCACTGTACGGATACAGATATCCCACTCTTCCGGCAAAGCCTCCCGAAGCCTTTTTTCCAACAGTTCCACGAATTTTTCATATGACATAAAGCTCCTTTCTCCATCAGATGCTTTTGTCTTTTTGCAGATCCCAGGCAGATAGATATTATGGTAACTTACATTATAAAAAAGCCCCGCACAAAATGCAAGGCTTTTTCTTTTCTTATTAAAATTCAGATGAATCTGTCTCTGTATACACTTCTCATTATACTCTGGACAAATATTCTCCTGTACGTGTGTCGATCTTCAGAACATCGTCCTGATTTACAAACAGCGGAACCATGATCTGTGCTCCAGTTTCTACGATAGCCGGCTTTGTAGCACCTGTTGCTGTATCTCCCTTCACACCAGGTTCTGTCTCTGTAACTCGCAGCTCTACAGTGATAGGCGGTTCAATAGCAAACACATTTCCCTGATGAGAAATCACTTTTACCGTCTCGTTCTCTTTTACGAATTTCAGAGAATCTCCGACCACATCCGCATTTACTGCCAGCTGGTCATATGTCTCCATATCCATAAAGTTATACAGATCACCGTCTGTATACAAGTACTGCATATCTTTTCTGTCAATATGAGCTGTCTCAAATTTTTCTGTCGGACGGAATGTCTTTTCTACCACACCGCCGTTTATGATATTTTTTAATTTTGTGCGCACGAAAGCAGCGCCTTTACCAGGTTTTACATGCTGGAAATCCAGGATCTGATAAATATTCCCTTCAATTTCTACAGTCAAACCATTTTTGAAATCACCTGCTGAAACCATTATAATCCTCCTTAAATTGTGCCTTCCCCCGGCACATGGCATTCTTATTCACTTTTACCATTTTATAATAGTTTACTGCTTTTTTCAACCTTTTTTTCCTTTTCCAGGCTTTTCTTATAAAAATGCAGTACAATATTTTCCAGATAGCGCTTCAGAACAATCTGGATTTCTTCCTTAGGATGAATAGGACGTACCAGGATACTGGGAATGCCCGTGCGTTTGGCGCCCCACACATCCGTAAAGAGCTGGTCGCCTATAAACACCGTATCCGACACATCTGTCCCCATAATCTCCATAGCTTTCTTATAATTCTTTGTGGACGGCTTGTGGGCATTATATACATAATCCACCTGAATGGGTTCATTAAAAGTCCTTACCCTTTTTTCCTGATTATTGGAAATCAGACAACAGGAAAACCCGATTTCTTTCAGACGTTTAAAAAGCCGGATGGCCCGTTCATCCGCCGGGGCGCCATGAGGTACAAGTGTATTATCAATATCGAATATCAATCCCCTTATTCCATTTTTATATAATTTTTCAAAGTCTATCACATATGTGGACGCCACATACCGGTCCGGGAAAAATTTTTCAAACATTATTCTTCTTCCATTTCTGTTAATTTCTGGATCATTTCCTCGCATACCTGCAAAACACTTTTTCCGTCTGTATTGACAACAATATCTGCCGCTGCTTCATATTTTTCACGGCGCTGCTCCATCAATTCGGAAATTCCGGCCACATTCTTTCTTCCGTTCAAAACCGGACGGTCGTTGCTGTCCTTTACCCGCTCATAGATTGTCTCCGGGCTCGCTGTCAGAAGAACCACCCTTCCGTTTTTCTTCATCTCTTTTACGTTTCTTTCTCTTAAGGCAGCTCCCCCTCCACAGGAAACTACGGTATTCTTCCTGCTCTGCATCTCCACCAGAAGATCTGTCTCCAGTTCCCGGAAATACTCTTCTCCATATGTAGCGAAAATATCCGGAATGCTCATTTCCTCTCTCTCTGAAATCACCTGATCCATCTCCACAATATTCATGGCGAACATTGTGCTCAAGTAATCGGAAACTGTTGTTTTGCCTGCTCCCATAAATCCAATCAATATAATATTGTAATCGAACAGTTTTCGAGCCTGTATCCTTTTACTGTTGCGGTTGATCCGACGGAACACATCGTAAATTTCTTCTTTATATTTGTTATCATCCAGTTTTTCTTTCAGTCTTGCTTTCTGCTTTTCCTCCTGCTGCGGCTGAAGAATCGGCATGCCGTATTTCTCTTTATATGCCATAATCTTCTCCACAATGGAATTTCTCTCCACAAGAGCGTCAATGATTTTATCATCACAAAGCGCCAGCTGTTCACGATACATCTCTAAATCATTCATTACACCTTTTCTCCTTTTCCGTTCAAGTCTCTGATCTACTGCTTAGGCCCATGGCTGAATCGTTACTTATTATAACAAAACACTTTTTATTTTTCAATCCATAGACAGATTCTATCATCAAAGGCATAAACATGAATTTGTTTTTGTTTTAACAATATTTTATAATATGATCAAACAAAGGTTTATAAAACGGAGGTAAACGTAAATGAAGAACAACTTCAAACATATCTTTAGTCCTCTTAAAGTAAGAGGAATGGTCATGCCAAACCGTGTTGCAATGATGCCTATGGGAAGCGACTTCGCAGGACATACCGGAGAGCTCACCGACGAACACATCAAATACTATGAACTCAGAGCCCGCGGCGGTACAGGACTTATCATTGTAGAAAATGTATGTGTAAAATATCCGGAAGGATCCAATGGAACTACACAGCTTCGTATTGATAAAGACTGCTATATCCCCCGTCTTTTCAATCTCACAGAAGCCTGTCACAGATATGGCGCCTGCATAGGCGTGCAGCTGAACCATGCAGGAGCATCCGCTATGTCTTCCAGAATAGGTATGCAGCCTGTCTCCGCTTCCACCCTTCCTTCCAAACCAGGCGGAGAGCTCCCCCGCCCTCTTACCAGGGAAGAGTTGGAAAGCATTGCCAAAGATTACGGCACTGCTGCCAGGCGCGCAGTAAACGCAGGATTTGACATGGTAGAGATCCATGCGGGACATTCTTATCTCATCAGCCAGTTTTTATCTCCTACTATGAATGACCGCACGGATGAATTTGGCGGATGCGCCGAGAACCGAGCCCGCTTCTGCCGTATGGTTATTGACGAGGTGCGAAAGGCTGTCGGTCCTATGATTCCTATTTCTCTTCGTCTCAGCGTGGACGAGCTTGTAGAAGGCGGAAACACAGTAGATGATTGTCTGGAATATCTGGAATTTTTAAATGATGAGGTTGATATTTTCGATACCTCCTCCGCTTTAAACCCATCCATCCAGTATCAGATCGACGCAAACTATCTGGAGGACGGCTGGCGTTCCTATATGGCGAAAGCAGTGCGGGACAAATTCCACAAACCGACTATCGCTATCGGAAATATCCGGAATCCGCAGGTTGCAGAAGACATCCTGGCACGGGGAGATTCTGACATCATCGGCATCGGCCGCGGACTCATCGCTGATCCTGACTGGTGCAACAAGGCAAGATACGGCGATGTAGAGGATATCCGCAAATGTATCTCCTGCAACATCGGCTGTGTAGGAAACCGTATCGGCGGAAACAAACCACTGCGCTGCACCATCAATCCGGATCTTATCAATGGAGAAGCCTACAAAAAACAGCAGGTAAGGAAACCTTGCAACGTAGTTGTAGTAGGAGCCGGAACAGCCGGACTTGAGGCAGCATGTACAGCAGCGGAAGTGAGCTGCAGCGTTACTTTACTTGAAAAACAGGATCATATCGGAGGCCTGTCCGTAGAAATTTCCAAAATCCCTGCAAAGAAAAGACTGGCAGACTTCCCGACCTATCTGAAACACCGGGCGGAAAAACTGAAAAACCTTACAATTAAAACCGGCGTAGACACAACGGTAGATATGATCAAATCCTATCATCCGGATCTTGTCGTGAACGCAACCGGATCTGTTCCTCTTCTGCCTCCGATCGACGGGCTTCATGAAAACCTCAGCAAGGAAGGCTCCGGCGTATACGGAATCAAGGATCTGATGGGAAATGTAGAAGCATTTGACAAAGATATGACCGGAAAGACTGTCATCGTCATCGGCGGGGGTGCAGTAGGACTGGATGTTGTAGAATTTTTCGCTCCCCGCGGAGCAAAGACAACCATCATTGAAATGCTTCCAACGATCGGAAACGGGCTGGACGCTTCTTCTACTTCCAGCATGAAAGAATGCATGGAAAAACATCAGGTAACACAGCTTGTCAACACTGCTCTTCAGAAAGTAAATCCTCACTCCTTCATTGTGAAAAGAGATGGAAAGGAGGAGGAACTTCCCTTTGATTATGGTTTTGTATGCCTCGGCATGAAAGCTTATGCGCCTCTGTGGGATGAGATTGTAGAAGGATTCGACGGAGAAGACACCGAGATCCTCAACATCGGAGACTCTGTCCGTGCAAGACGCATCATCGACGGTACCGACGCCGGCCGCCACATGGTACTTGCCACATTAGACAGACTGCACTACCTGTAAGATTTGCATTTTTCATTCATCTGTATTACAATAGATACATAATATTTTGACAGCGCTGCCTTGTCTGTAGGGCAGCGCTGCCATTATAGAAAAAGATATGAAAGAAAGGACCTTATCCCATGCCCAAAACATTAAATGAAGTTACAAAAGACGTCCAGCAGGTTCTCGCCTTAAACGATGACGGGAAAAGCATCAGCGAAATTTCTTCTCTGCTCGAACTGGACGAAACCTATATTTACAATATCCTGATTTCCAGACAGAGCTATGGCGAAGATCCGCAGACAGTTGCCAGAATGGTTATCATGGAAAATCCTATGTGAACTTAGGGAACAGATCTTCAAGCCTTCTGTAAATCTCCTGATAAAGTCTGAAATATTCCATATATCTTTTGTGATGAGCAGTACAGTACGTATCTGCTTTTTTTCTTTTTATCATTTGACTGACTGCTTCTTCCAGATGAGCATACATTCCGCTTCCGCAGGCAGCAAGAACAGCTGCTCCTATGGCAGATCCACTGTCATTTTGCACTGTTGTTACCAGGTTTCCGTATATGTCAGCAATAATTTCTCTCCAGATCTTTCCTTTTGCTCCTCCTCCGCACAGAACATAATCATCCAGTTCAATTCCCAGCTCTCTCATCACCTGTATTCCTTCCAGCAAAGAATATGCTGCTCCCTCCATCACAGCGCGCACAAAATGTCTCCTGTCATGGTTTGATGTGATTCCCAGAAAACCACCCTTTGCATCAGAATTAAGATGAGGGGTACGGTCTCCCATAAGATAAGGAAGGAACATAAGGCCGCCAGCTCCCAGACCTGCTTTTTCTGCCTCTTCATTTAAAAGATCATAAACATCCCGCCCTGTCTTTCGTGCCTCTATCTGTTCAGCAGTACAGAAATTTTCTTTCAGCCATTTCAGAGCAAATCCCGATGTAATACTGCAGGTAATGACTGACCACATCCCCGGCACAGCACTGCAGTAAGTGTTTACCCGGCCGGCCGGGTCGGATTTAATGTTCTTTGTATTGGTACAGATGATTCCTGAAGTTCCAATAGATGTAAAACAACTCCCCTCCCGTATCACACCTGTCCCTATAGCAGACACCACACTGTCTCCGCCTCCCGCAATGACAGGGATACCCTTGGGAATACCAGTCAGCTCCTGGATTTCCTGCGTTGTTCTTCCCACTGTTTCTATACATTCACACAACGGAGCAACAATAGACCTGTCAAGATCAAGTGCCGAAAAAAGCTCTCCTGCCCATTGCCTTTTTGGAACATTCAACAGCTGCATACTGGAAGCAGAAGTGACATCTGTCATGCACTCACCAGTCAGGCGAAATCGAATATATTCGTGAGGCAGCATAATATGACGGCATTTTTCAAAAATATCCGGATGATACCGTCGTACCCAAAGCAGTGAGGAGACAGTAGACCCACTCAATGCCGGATTTGCCGTGATCTCATAGAGTCGGTCAGCTCCAACTTTTTTCGAAATCTCCGGCAGCATTTCCTCTCCTCTGTGATCGCACCATAAGATGGCATTGTACAGAGGGGCAAAGGATTGATCCAGCATAATCAGACTCTGAAACTGTCCGGATACTCCAATGGCATAAATTTGTTTTTTTCGTTCAGGATCCAGGATTTCCTGAAAGCTTTTTATCACTGCCTCCCACCAGACACGAGGGCTTTGCTCGGCGCTTCCTTCTGCCTTCTGGAGCATTCCGTATTCCACACCGCGGGCATCCACAATATTTCCCTCTTCATCGGTAACGATTGTCTTTAATCCTGTAGTACCTATATCGATCGCCAGTATGAAAGCCATATCTACTCCTCCACCGTTCTCTCATAATAATATCTGTACTTTTCGTCTGTCTCGAGAACCCCTCTTAACTTTCCTGCACCCGTTCTGATGATCGCTGCCATCTCAACGGACCGTGTAATGATATTGCGGGCATTTTCCAGAGTCAGCTGATAATCCTTTGTCGCAAGTGCCGCTTTCTCCTCCATGGCCTTTCTATGAGAATCCCATACCCATCCTCCGCTTCCTACATAGGAGGCATCTGGAGGAATGTAAACGCAATTCATCATCGCGGCATGGCGCATAATATCCACCATACACAGCTCTGCTCCTCCTCCGAAGAAATCTCCGCCCTGCGCGATCACTCCTATGGTTTTCATATGACGCGTTCCCCTTATATCCAGCCCATAGTCCGCATTACTTAACCGGTCAATAAAGTTTTTCAGCTGTCCCGGAATCCCGGCCACATATACAGGAGTACAATACAAAATACAATCCGCCTCTTTCCACAGCTTTCTGATCGTCTCAAAAGAATCCTTGATGACACAATTTCCTCCATTTTTGTAGCAGGCCAGACATCCCATACAGGATTCCATCTTTTTCCCGGCAAAGCTATAAGTTATAAGCTCCACCGGAAATTTCTGATCTTCCATACATTCGACAGCTTTTTCTAAAATAAACTGGGTATTTCCATTTTTTCTCGGACTTGCCGAAATTGCCAGAAGTTTAATCGGCTTCTCCTCCGGTAAACCATTTTCCATTTTCCATCACCTTTTTCCCTTCTAAATAAACTGCTCCTTCTTTTCTCGTATCCTTGATCAGATCCCAGTGAAGTGCAGACTTGTCATTTCCAAGACACTCCGGATATCCCCGTCCCATAGCGAAATGGATGGTTCCTCCTATCTTTTCGTCGTAGAGAATATCTCCGCAGTATCCCGTAATTCCATAATTCAGTCCAATGCCAAATTCACCCAAAGTAGATGCACCTTCATCCATCGAAAGGATCTCTTTAAGAAGCTCTTCGTTCTTTTCTGCAGAAAAATTTATCAGTTTTCCATCCTTAAATTCAAGACGAATACCCTCTATGTACTTTCCGGCATACACACCTGGAAAATCAAAATATACTTTCCCGTTTACACTGTCTTCCACCGGGCAGGTATACACCTCTCCATCCGGCATATTAATGTGACCGTCAGCCGCCACATACAGGCGCCCTTTTGTCTGAAAAGAAATATCTGTCTCTTTTCCGGTCACCCGGACATTGCTTCCAGATGAGAGAAGCTCTTTTACTGCCTCCAGACTTTCTCTTTCCTTCTTCCAGTTGCGGATGGTAGAATCAAAATAAAATTCCATCATTTCCTCCAACGGCATTCCCGCCTGCTGGGCAAAAGATTCGTTGGGGACTCTTGTCAATACCCATCTGGTAGAATTTCTGGCTGCTGATATTTTACCCATCGCCTTTTTGTGAGCTGCCATTTTTCCCCCTTCTATCTTTGCAAATTCATAGGGATTTCTGGCTCCTCTAAGTCCGATATAACAGTCCGCCCACTCCATTCCATACAGGGACATTTCGTTGATCCAGCCAACCTGATCTTCATCTCCATATTCCATCAGATCTTTTTCCAGATATGCAGACAGATATTCAATGTGTGGATAACCGCCTGCCATAACAGCCGCCCGGTAACAGGCCCGGGCCAGCGGTGCTGTTTCCGTCTCGTACATAGTAATCAATACATGGTCACCTTTCTGCACACCCACAGAATAATTTACCAGAATGTCTGCAAGCTCTCTCCATCTTTTATCCATACTTTTCCCCGCCTCTCCTCTAATTTAACTTTTCACTTTCTTCCTTCCATCTCTCCAGTTTCTTTACCATTGTATCATTCATCTTTTCCGGCTCCATCAAAAGACTGACTGCCTGGGGCGAAATAAGCCCTTTTTCGGTAATGATTCCTGTGATCAGCGAAGGCGGTATCAGTTCAAAACTGATATTAATAATACGAGAATTATCCGGGACCTTTTGCGCTGTTACCTCATCAGCCGGACGGTGGCTGTCTTTAATTGGAAAGCCAAGAAGTGACATCGTATCAAATTTATTCGTGTCTGCAGCCACATAAAATGGAATGCCAAACTCTCTGCAGGCAAGTGCTGCCAAATAAGATCCCGTTTTTGCATATACTTCTCCGGTAGAAGAAATCGCATCTGCTCCGATAAAAAACATAGCACTTCCTGGAACAAGTTTGCACAGCAGAGCATCACACCCGAAAGTGACCGGAATACCCAGATCGCTGATTTCATATAAAGTTCGGTAACCTTCGGCATTAGGACGTGCTTCAAACGCAACCGCTGTAATTTTCTTTCCTTTTTGAACTGCATTTTTTAAAATTTCCATTACAGATCCACTAGTAGAAAAAGTAGAAACTTTATTTCCCTCATCAATCATCCTTGAACCGATCTTCCCAATTTTGTCTACACATTGTCTTTGTTCTTCTCTGACAGTCTCAAGAAACGTAATAAATTTTTCCCTCAACACATCCGGCTTCACGCCTTCTTCCCTGTAAGATTCCATAAATATCATACATTTGTTCAGCATATTGATAAGAGGGAGTATGGGAGATGTCACCTCCAGAATACTGTCCACGTAGCCTTCCACTTCTCCCATTACATCGTCCGGTTTTCTCGCCTCCAATTCATTTTCAATGGCGGTAATCCCATCTTCCACCAGCTCAATGCTTCCTCCATATGCATCATTCTTTACATTTTCACAATATTTTTCCATTCTCAGCATAGGCATTATCCTTTCACTCCACCAGCGGTCAATCCGCCAACAATAAATTTCTGAATTGCAATAAACATAATAATAGCCGGAACAGATGCCAGCATTGCCGTTGTCATCAGCCATCCATAATCTACTCCAAACTGTGTAACCGCTGACGCAATGACAGAAGTAACCAACTGCATTTCATTTGAGTTCATAAATGTAGTGGCAAAAAGATATTCATTCCAGGTTAGAATAAATACATAGATTCCTGTGGCCGCAAGTCCCGGAGTCGCCACTGGCACAATAATCTTCCAAATAACGGAGGTTCGGGACAATCCATCCACAAGAGCACTTTCCTCCAGATCTCTTGGAATACCATCCATCACCGTTTTTACATTCCATATGGCAAAGGGCAGATTCATCATCGTATTGGCCAGGATCAGAGGCACGTAAGTATTGTAAAGCCCTGTTTTTACTGCCATAACATAGAGCGCGATGGCCAGAAGCAGTGCAGGAAATGTCCTAAGATTCACCAAAAAACTTAAAATAAATTCCCGCCCTTTAAAATAGTACCTTGAAAATCCATAAGCTGCCAGAAGTGCAAGTATCATCGTAATCAAAGTAGCACCTACCGCAACTACCAATGAATTAAAGAACGGTCTTAACATATCCTCACTTTGGAAAATATTCGTATAATTTTGAAATGTATAGTGGCTCGGCAACACCGAACTGGTAAAAGGATCATCTGATGCCCGGAAAGAAGAAATTAAAAGCCACAAATACGGCAAAAGATCGATCAGCAGTATCACAATCAGCGTGATCCCTATCACATATTTTGTTTTTTTCCTTTTTTCTGCCATATTCTTTAATCCTCCTCACTCATCAGTCTCATGGCAATCGTCGTAAATATAATGGATATCAGAAAGATCAATACGCCCACCGCAGAACCTTCTCCAAACCGGAAGTTCTGGAAAGATGTCCGATAAGCCAGCGTTGACAGAACTTCTGAAGAATTTAATGGTCCTCCTTTTGTCATAATCCAGGTAAGATCCATATATGCCATAGTACTTACAAAGTCAAATACAGCCAGTGTTATAATATAATTTTTCATAAGTGGAAGTGTTACTTTTGTAAACTGTTTCCATCCTGTCGCACCATCCATCCGAGCCGCTTCATACAGTCCATCATCAATCGCCTGTAGTCCTGCCAGCAATACCAGAAAATAAAACGGCGTAAATTTCCATATATTGGTCAGTGTAACTGTCAGGAGAGACAATGCAGGATCCCCCAGAGGATTAAATTCAATGGACGGATCAAACCGCCTTAATATAATCCCGATCGGCCCCACCTTGGGATGCAGCATTACCTGGAACATGATCGCAACAACAGACGGTGAAATTGCCCATGGTACTAAAAAAAGAGATCTTCCTGCCGTCAGTGTTTTCCTTTTTAACAGCTTATTGTTCAAAAGCACTGCCATTGCCATACCGATCACAATATGACAGGCTGTTGCTACAAACGAATAGAACAATGTATTGGACATAATCTGCCAGAAACTGTTAGAGGTAAATACCGTTATATAATTTTTTAACCCCACAAAAGCCGGTTCCAGCCCAAGCCCTTTTCCTTCTGTAAAGAGGCTTAAATAAATAACATATCCTGCCGGATAGATAACCATAATGGTAAAAAACAGAATACCCGGCAAAATAAACAAAACGCCTCTGTTTATCTTTATATTTCCTATTTTTACGTAATTCATCGATTTCCTTCCTGTCTATAATAGGTCGCCACCCAAAGCCGCAGTATGTTTACAATACCTTCCCAAGGCAGCGTTCTTGTCAAAAAGTAAGAACCGGGTCTTCATAAGGCCCGGCTCATATTATAAAATTTCCCCGACAATTATTTCCATATAAGATCGGACACCGTGGGATCATATTTCGACAATATCTCATTCCACTCTGCCGCTGCCGCATCCAGAGCTTCTTTCGGTGTCATCTCACCGATATACGCTGCCTGCAGATATCCTCTCATGATCTGATTAAGAGCGATGGATTCCGGATAATGATTTGCCGGGATAATATATTCATTGTCCTGCATCGCAAGTTCTTCAATTACCTGCCAGTCTCTGTCATCGGCATAATACGGATCTTCCCATGCACTGTAAATCGGAGGCGCATTGCCTGTTTCCTTGTTCCACTTCAAAAGTGTCTCATCGGAAGTCATAAACTCAATAAATTTCCATGCCTCTTCTTTATGTTTCGACAGAGATGACATTCCCAAAGATGTACCTCCTGAAAGGTTTCCTGCAGTCTTTCCTGTTGTCATAGGAACAACACAGATATTTTCATCCGGATAGGTATTTCTCATTGTTGACAACATCCACGGACCATCTGTCCACATACAAAGTGTATCTGCAATTTGCATATCCTGAAGCATGTTCAAGTCAACGGTTGTAATTCCCGGAGGAATCAAGTCATCTTCGATCAGAGAACAGACATATTCCAGTGCTTCTACGCCTGCCTCACTGTTAAAGACAGCTTTTCCGTTCTCAATAATCTTTCCACCGGCCTGGAACAGGAAAGGCCAGAATTGCCACTCTGTACCATTGGTATTTCCTCCTACCAATCCTATTCCGTACGCGCCTGTATCAGGATTTCTCAAAGCCTCTGCGTATTCTCTGAAAGTATCCCAGTTCCACTCATCACCAAACTTTGGAATCTCAAGACCTGCCGCATCCAGCATATCCTTATTGGCAAACCAGGAATCCGGGCCTGCCCTAAAGGGGATTGCATAGAGATCGCCGTCATATGTGTCCATTTCACGGCAGGATTTTACAAATCGATCCAAATACTCCTCTTCGTCCACATATGTACCCAGCAATGGTTCCAGCATACCATTGGCCGCTGCATCCGGCGTCCAGAATGTCATGATGACATCAGGCGGATTGCCCGCATTATGGGCTAATGTAAGTTTGTTGTAACATTCCTCCGTCGGAACATCATTAGCTTGTACTTTGATCCCCGGGTTTTGTTCTTCAAATTCTTTAATTAACTCGTCTTCTACTTCTGTATTGCCTGCCTGACGCATATAAACAATTGTTACTACATCTTCATCACTGCCGCTGTCTCCGCTTCCGCCGCCGGATTCTGAATTTCCACATGCAGCCAGTGAAGCTGTCATCCCCAAAATCAGAAGGATAGACAAAACTTTCTTCCTTTTCATAGAAACCCTCCTTACATTATTAATCGCCATCTCTTTTCTCTTTTATTCCTTAATTTCTAAAATTCTTTACCACCTCCATGAAGTTTTTCACACGGCTCTCATCAACTTCGTTCTCAAATTTGCCGTCTACTTTGAATGTAGTGCCTACTACCGCCCCGTCTGCAATGGAGAGCTGGTTCTCAATTGTTTCCGGCCGGCATCCTGTATTTGCCAACACAACCATGTCCGGCACTGCCTCTTTTACTCTTGCAAGCACCTGTGTATTTGTCTGCGCTCCTGCTGTCAGTCCTGATACACATACTGCATCTGGTTTACAGTTGAACACCGTTGTTTTAGCTACTTCTACAATATCGCGATCCGCCAGGTATTTCGCTGCCTCTGGCAGAATATTAAAAATCATTTTTACATTTTCTGCATGTATGCCTTTTTTGTGCCTTGCCACCATACCGCTGTTTGTATTCCACAATCCGAAATCACTGGCATATACCCCGGAGTAAATTTCCCGTACAAATGATGCACCGCAGGCCTGTGCAAGATCAAGTGTCTTTTCACCATCCCAGAGAACATTTACTCCAAAAGGAATTTTAATGTACTTCTTAAGTTCCCCGATCACAGCAGCCATTGCCGCAACAGTCACTGTGTCTACTCTCGTCAGATAGGGGAGGCTAAACTCATTCGAGAACATCACTGCATCAACTCCGCCGTTCTGCAGAGCCATCAGATCATGGTAAGTCTTTTCCACAATCCAGTCCATTCCTTTTGTCTCATCATATCCAGGATCTCCGGGCATAGCCTGCATATGACACATTGCAATAATTGCCTTCTCAGTTCCGATTACCTCTTTCAGCCAACTCATTTTTTCTCCTCCTTTTATATTTTATAAATTGACGGCAGTAGCGGCATTTTTAGCTGCCGTACTGATCCCTTCCCCATCTTCCGCATAAACTGTCTTTTTTATACCAGTATTAACTCTGTCTGCCTCCGGATTGCTTCCACCATTTCCTCCTCTTCAATAGTATCAGAAATGATACAGTCCGCTTCTGACAAATCGAACACTTTCTGCAGGGCTGTCTTACCGAACTTACTGTGGTCTGTTACAATCACCGTCTTTCTTGCTGCATTGGCAGCCAGTTTTTTTACAAGAGCTTCATTTACGTTTGAATCTGACAGTCCAAATTCCACATCAATAGCATCGCACCCCAAAATACTGATATCCACTCTGATATCTCTCAGGAAATTTTCCGTCAGTGTTCCTGCCATTAAATTATAATCATATCTTCTCTCTCCACCTGTCACGATCAGGCTACTGGAGGGATGCACCGGCAAAAACTGTGCAATATATAAATTACTTGTTATAATAGTGAGATTTTCAATGTCAGCAATTTCTTTTGCCACAAAATACACAGTTGTACCTGATCCAAGATAAATTTTGTCTCCGGCCTGCACCATTTCTGCAGCCCTTTTTGCTATTTTAATCTTCTCTTCCTGGCGAAGCTGCATTTTCACATCATAGGTATATTCCGGTACCCTATCCTGTCCTATAACTGCACCTCCGTGAGTTCTCTCTATCTCACCGGTTTCGGCAAGATTGTCCAGATCCCTCCGGACAGTAGCTTCTGATACATCCAGATACTGCGCCAGTTCCTTTATATTCGCCCCACTGTTTTTTTCGATATAATCTAAAATCTGCCTCTGTCTCTGTGCAGGAATTTGTAAATTTCTCATGGATTTTCTCCTTTATCTTTCATTTGTTATCATATTTATATCATATTATTGCAAATACTGCAAGTTTTATTTGAAATTTTTTGCAATAATTTGCAATATTTTGCAATTATCTGAGATTTCTTCCAGATTATTACATATATCTCATAAATCCGCCTGCCGAACTCTTTCTTCAGGGCAAAAAGAAGCAGGGACAATATCTTTTTCAGATACTATCCCCGCTTCTATCCTTCTTTCAGCGCTTGACGCTGTCTTTTACCTTCTTTTCCTCTTCTGCTGATTCAGCACTATTTATCTTCCAGCACTTTCGCGGTAAATTCCTCTACCTTCATGCTTCCAATGTCGCCTTCGTCTCTCTTACGGACTGACACTGCTTTCTCTTCTACCTCTTTCTCACCAACAATCAGCATGTATGGAACTTTTTCCATCTGAGCGCTGCGGATCTTGTATCCCAGCTTCTCATTTCTGTCATCAGTCTCTACGCGGATTCCCGCTGCTTTCAAAGAATCAGAAACTTCTTTTGCATAGTCTGCAAATTTCTCTGATACCGGAAGGATTTTCACCTGTACAGGAGCAAGCCAGGTCGGGAATTTTCCTGCATAATGTTCGATCAGGATACCGATGAAACGCTCGATGGATCCAAAGGCTACTCTGTGGATCATGATCGGACGGTGTTTCTCCCCGTCTGCTCCTGTATACTCCAGTTCAAATCTCTGTGGCATCTGGAAGTCGAGCTGAATTGTTCCGCACTGCCATGTCCTTCCGATAGAATCTTCCAGATGGAAGTCGATCTTCGGTCCATAGAACGCACCGTCTCCTTCATTTACCACATAATCAAGACCAAGATCTTCCAGTGCTCCACGGAGAGCATCTGTTGCCATCTCCCAGTCTGCGTCGCTTCCCATACTGTCTTCCGGTCTTGTAGAAAGCTCTACATGGTATTTAAATCCGAATTTGGAATATACCTCATCAATCAGTCTTGCAACGCCTTTGATCTCGTCCTGGATTTGATCTTCTGTCATGAAAATATGGGCATCGTCCTGTGTGAAGCAGCGCACACGCATCAGGCCGTGAAGCTGTCCGGATTTTTCATGACGGTGAACCAATCCCAGCTCACCAACCCGCATC
This sequence comes from Claveliimonas sp., assembly GCF_037273965.1. Classification (NCBI taxonomy): domain Bacteria; kingdom Bacillati; phylum Bacillota; class Clostridia; order Lachnospirales; family Lachnospiraceae; genus Claveliimonas; species Claveliimonas sp. The sequence continues at coordinate 56,533 of NZ_JAYAZJ010000059.1, forward strand.
GGGAGATCTTTATAAGAACGCGGCTCTACTTTATATACCAGCATTCCGCCCGGGCAGTTCATTGGTTTTACTGCATAATCTTCCTCGTCAATGACTGTGGTATACATGTTGTCTTTGTAGTGATCCCAGTGTCCTGAATTTTCCCACAGATGACGGCTTAAAATGATAGGAGTGGAAATCTCCACATATCCTTCTCTTGTATGGAGTTCTCTCCAGTAATCGATCAGAAGGTTTTTAAGAACCATTCCTTTCGGAAGGAAGAATGGAAATCCCGGGCCCTCTTCCATGATGGCAAACAGTCCAAGCTCTTTTCCAAGCTTTCTGTGGTCTCTCTTTTTTGCCTCTTCCATACGTTTCAGGTATTCGTCCAACTCCGCTGCTTTCGGGAAGGATGTACCGTAAATTCTTGTCAGCATCTGATTGTGCTCATCACCATGCCAGTATGCTCCTGCCACGCTCTGGAGCTTAAATGCTTTCACAACGCTTGTGTTGGAAACATGAGGTCCTGCACACAGGTCTACGAATTCTCCCTGTCTGTAGAGGCTGATCTCTTCTCCTTCCGGCAGCTCTTCTATCAGTTCCACCTTATAAGGTTCATTTCTCTCCTCCATCAGTTTGAGAGCTTCTTCTCTGCTGACGCTGCTTCTCTCAAGAGGAAGGGCTTCCTTTACAATCTTTCTCATTTCCTTTTCTACATCTGCCAGATTTTCAGATGTAAACGGAAAACTAAATTCAAAATCATAGTAAAATCCGTCCTTGATGGCCGGCCCGATAGCACATTTCGTATCAGGATAGAGCCGTTTTACCGCCTGTGCCAGAATATGGGATGTAGTATGACGAAACGCCTCCTGCCCGATCTCATCCGTAAATGCCATTTCCTGAACAGATCCGTCTTTCATGCTTACTTTCATATCTTTTCTCCTTTCTTTTTCAAAACCCTGCATTGAAGAACAAAGAGTTCCGCAAGAGGAACTCTCGCGCCGAGCGCGGTCGCTTTAACGGCAACTTCCACTTCGCGCGAGTGCGCATCCCGCGGAGCGTTTTATTCGATAGGGAACGGAGTTCCTATTGAATAAAAAAGCACCCCTGCCCGACAGCTTATGCTGCCTGTTGCAAGGGTGCGGTCTTTCGCACGGTTCCACCTTCATTTTTCACTTTGGTCTAAAAAACCTGTCCCCTTAACGCGGAGTTACGATGCTGCATACTGAAAGCTTCTGCTTCGTTGGGCAGCACAGCTCTGGAATGGTTTTCTGTCATCTTCTGCTATAAGAGGCTTCCACCAACTGCCCCTCTCTCTGGATAGCTCACATGCATACTCTTTTCCGTCTCTGCTTTTATCTTTTTAATTTTCACTGACTGACCAGCTATTTTTTATTATAACCATCTACATAGAAAAGTCAATCTTTTTCGCTTTTTCCATACAAAATCGAATGTCTTTTTCCTGCAAAGCCGAAGGAACACAACGACAAAACGCCTCTTATTCCTTATCGCGCCTTTTATGTACTGCATCAGACATTCCCACAATTTCCTGATAACGAAAACAGGATTCCTGATGATCATTGATCATCCCGCAGGCCTGCAGATGAGAGTAAACTGTAATGGAGCCCATGTATTTCATCCCCCTTTTCTTCAGGTCAGCGCTCACCCTGTCAGATAATCCGTTTCTTGCAGGTATCTTGCCATCTTTATGTCCGGTGTAGAGATAGGTCTTTCCATCCGTAAAATGCCAGATATAGGCGCTGAAAGATCCCCATTCTTCTCTGATCTTCTGAAAACAGCGGGCATTATGTATAACAGCCTCAATTTTTCTTCTGGAGCGGATCATTCCTTCCGTGTTCATAATCCGCTCGGTATCCTTTTCTTCATATTCTGCTACTTTTTCAAAATCAAATCCCTCAAAACATTTCCGGAAGATTTCCCTCTTCTGTATCATCATGTTCCAGTTGAGGCCGCACTGCATGACTTCCATCATAAGAAATTCAAACTGTTTTTGATCATCATGAAGCGGGACTCCCCACTCTTCATCATGATAACGGATCATTTTATCATTACATGTACACCATGGGCATCGGTTCATTCAGCATCCCCCTCTCAGGTCCGGTCTATAGCCGCCTGTACATCTTCCTTAAAATTACTCCAGGCATCTTCATTTTCCACAAAATACTTTGGACAGATCTTTCCTGTCACATCATAATGGCGTATGACATCCTCTGCGTCCAGCTGAAACTTCATACACAGCCAGGCACACAGCTGCACCAGAGAGTTGTAGGTTTCATCTGTAAACTCTCCTGTCTCATCCGGATGACAGCATTCAATGGAGACCGTATCTATATTTCTGGAATTAGAAGCATAGGCCACTTCCCATGTCGGAACGCACTGTACAACCTCCCCATCCAATCCTACAATAAAATTACTGCTGGCCTGAGTCTCATGGCTGTCTTTTAATCCCTCAAAATAATCCCTGTTTTCCATTGCTGTAGAACCGGGATTGGCTGTATAATGCACTACAATTCCTGTAATCCTATTTGTCTCTGCCCCCGGCCGGGAATATGGATTTACTGTCAGCAGCTCCACATCTATATCCGGCTTGCTGGCGTCAATCTCATCACTTTGAAACTCTATGTACCCTCTGCCAAGCCATTCCGGTTTCAGAACTCTTATCCCGATCATAGCGACCAGAAGGACAGCCAGGAAGATCATTCCTCTCTTCCAGTATTTTTTCATCTGCCTTTGATGCTGTGCTTTTGTCTTTCTCCTTTTTATATTTCTCGTTGTATTCATCTTCTCTTTCCCACACTTTTGCCATACTGTATATTTATTCTATCATATGCTGCGAAAAGAAATCTGAAGACTTACTTATCTTTTCCTGAAATTTTAAGAAACAACAGAAAAGCAATATCTTGTTTCTGTCTCATAAATTTCTCCTGCTGAAACAACAGGACTTGCAAACTGCTCTTTATTTACTGCATCCGGGAAATACTGTGTCTCAAAACACACTGCGCTTCTTCTTCCATATGTATGACCGTTTTTCCCGTGGTCATCTTCCAGGAAATTCGCTGTATACACCTGCATTCCCGGAAGATCCGTATAAACTTCCATTTTGATCCCGCTTTGCCTTGAAAGGAGCTCTGCCGCTTTCCTAAGCCCGCTTCCATTCAGTACCCAGTTATGATCATATCCGCCTCCCAACTTTAACGCCTCATAGCTGCTGTCTATCTCCTCTCCGAGTAACTTTCCTGCCCGGAAGTCCATAGGAGTTCCTGCTACCGGGATAATCTCTCCTGTCGGAATGGAAGCTTTATCTGCCGGAGTATAGGTATCAGCATTTATCCACACCTTCTGCTCCAACACCGTCCCTGTTCCCTCTCCATCCAGATTGAAATAACTGTGATTCGTCAGATTCAAAATGGTATCTGCTGCGGGTACTGCATGATAATGGATATTTACTCCGTTGTCCTCTGTCAGAGTGTACGTCACTTCGATATCCACGGCTCCCGGATACCCCTGATCCATATCCGGACTGTGAAGCAGGAAGATCACATGGCTGTCATCTGCCTCTTTCACCTGCCATATCCGCTTATTATAAAAATCCATCCCACTATGGAGGTTATTGTCATGATCGTTTTTTTCCAGCCGATATGTTTTTCCGTTCAAAGTGAAGCAGGCCCCTCCAATACGATTGGCGCTTCTTCCCACTATAGCCCCGAAAAATTTGTCTCCATTTTCATATCCTTGCGGATTGTCATATCCCAATACCACATCCCGTTTTTCTCCGTTTTTATCCGGCACAAATACATTGACCAAAACCGCGCCGTAATCACTGACCCGGATTTCCATACCGTTTTTGTTCTTCAGAGTAAAAAGGGATATCTCCCGTCCGTCTGATAATTTTCCAAATATCTCTTTCATAGTTTCTTTCTCCTCTCATATACCGACACTTCTATCAATTATTATAGCGAAAAAGAAAAGAAGGAACAATGCAAATTTCTCTGCCCTTGCTCCTTCTTATATATTTCTATTGATACGCCGTTTCCGCTAAACTCTCTTTACTCGTCTACACTGTAGTTCGGCGCTTCCTTTGTGATATGAATATCATGAGGATGGCTTTCTTTCAAAGATGCAGCGGAAATCTTAATAAATCTTGCATTCTTCTTCAGATCTTCAATAGTCGGAGTTCCGCAGTATCCCATACCGGAACGCAGACCGCCCATAAGCTGGAACACTGTATCTTCCACTGTTCCCTTATATGCCACACGGCCTTCCACGCCCTCCGGCACAAGCTTTTTCGCATCAGACTGGAAGTAGCGGTCTTTGCTTCCGTTTTCCATAGCAGCAATGGAACCCATACCTCTGTACACTTTGTATTTTCTTCCCTGGAACAATTCGAATGTTCCCGGGCTTTCGTCACATCCCGCAAAAATGCTTCCCATCATACATACATTGGCTCCTGCCGCAATAGCCTTTGTCATATCTCCGGAATACTTGATTCCACCATCTGCAATAATCGGAATACCGTATTTGTCCGCCACTTCATAGCAGTCCATTACCGCTGTAATCTGCGGTACACCAATTCCTGCAACAACACGGGTTGTACAGATAGATCCCGGTCCGATTCCCACCTTCACAGCATCCACTCCGGCTTTGATCAAAGCCTCTGTGGCCTCTCCGGTCGCTACATTTCCTGCGATCACCTGAAGATCCGGGAACTTTGATTTCACCATATCAACCGTACGCAGAACGTTTGCAGAGTGTCCGTGAGCGGAGTCCATAACGATCACATCCACCTTTGCATTTACCAGCTCCTGGGCTCTCTCCAGACAGTTTGCCGTAATACCGATCGCTGCGCCGCACAGAAGGCGTCCCTGCCCGTCCTTTGCAGACAGCGGATATTTAATCTGTTTCTCAATGTCCTTAATGGTAATCAGACCTTTTAAATTAAAGTTTTCATCAACGATAGGAAGTTTTTCTTTTCTTGCCTTAGCCAGGATCTTTTTCGCCTCTTCCAGGGTAATTCCCTCCGGTGCTGTGATCAGGCCTTCTGCAGTCATGGATTCTTTGATCTTCTTTGTAAAATCCTCCTCGAATTTCAGATCACGGTTGGTAATGATACCTACCAGCTTTTTCCCTTCCGTGATCGGCACACCGGAAATACGGAACTTAGCCATCAGCTCATTTGCATCTGCCAGTGTATTTTCAGGAGAAAGATAAAACGGGTCTGTGATAACGCCATTCTCTGAACGTTTTACCTTGTCCACTTCTTCTGCCTGCTGCTCAATGGACATATTTTTATGGATGACACCGATCCCTCCCTGTCTTGCCATAGCAATCGCCATACGGTGTTCTGTTACAGTGTCCATCCCTGCACTCATCATAGGAATATTCAGTCTGATCTTCTTTGTCAGATCAGTCGATAAGTCTACCTGATTTGGAATCACCTCTGAATAACCCGGTACCAATAGTACGTCATCAAATGTAATTCCTTCTCCAATAATTTTTCCCATCGTTGAAATCCTCTCTTTCTTCATCCATCTTATGTTTATGTGCTATCATACATAATACTGTGGTTCTTTGTCAACAGGTTTCCACATATTCTTTTTCATTATTTTCGAATCACTTTCCTGGGGGCCAGAAGGTAAACTCCTTCTATCAGCTCCTCTTTCGGCTCAAAAAGAACTTTTGTGATCTCTCCTGAACGACTGATCACAAGTATATATCTATTCCGGGACTCCGGATTTCCGCTGCTGTAATCATAGAACTTAGACTCTCTGAAATCCTTCAGTTGGAAAGCATTTTCCGGCGCCAGAATCTCCATATCTTTTACATTTGCAGAAAACATGTGTTTTCTCTTTTCTTTGTGCATGATCTTATCAATATCGAGATCACCATTGATATAGATATATTCATATTCCACATCCAATTTTCTGAACAGAAACACATCCACAACGATCATAATAACCGGAAGGAGCATAAGAAGCGGAAATAAAAAAGCGGCAAAAAATGAAATTACCGTCAGGGCAATCAGCACTGTCTTTTTCATAATGTCCTTCCCGTCTGTACGTTTCTTTATCAGCTGTTCTGTATAAAAATCACTCATTGTTTTTTCCTCCGCTTTGTATTGATATGTACCTTCTCTTTGTAAGGGAATCTATCTCTTACAAAGAGAGGGTACATATATTGTATCACAAATGGACAAAAAAAGAAAACTCCCCTTACAGAGAGTTTTCTTTTTTTATTCTTTTTTTATATTCCGCACTGCGAGGAATTACATCATGCCCATTCCACCGCCGCCTGCCGGCATAGCAGGAGTTTCTTCTTTAATATTTGCCACAACAGATTCTGTTGTCAGAAGTGTAGATGCAACGCTGGTTGCATTCTGCAGAGCGCTTCTTGTAACTTTTGCAGGATCCAGGATTCCGGCTTTTACCATATCTACATACTGTTCTGTATATGCATCAAATCCCTGTCCCGGCTCTGATTCTCTGACTTTATTGATGATAACCGCACCTTCCAGACCTGCATTTGCAACAATGTGGAACAATGGAGCTTCCAGAGCTTTCAGTACAACATTTGCTCCTGTCTTCTCGTCGCCTTCCAGAGTATCAGCAAGTTTTGCCACTTCCTTGGAAGCGTGGATATATGCAGATCCGCCTCCGGCAATAATTCCTTCCTCGACTGCCGCTCTTGTAGCTGCAAGAGCATCTTCCATACGAAGTTTTGCTTCTTTCATTTCTGTCTCTGTTGCTGCTCCGACACGGATTACTGCCACACCGCCTGCCAGTTTTGCAAGTCTTTCCTGAAGTTTTTCTCTGTCGAAGTCAGAAGTGGTCTCCTCGATCTGCTTTTTGATCTGTGCAACACGAGCTGCAATTGCTTCTTTATCTCCAAGTCCATCTACAATAACTGTATTTTCTTTCTGAACTTTTACAGACTTTGCACGTCCCAGCTGATCCATTGTTGTCTCTTTCAGATCCAGCCCAAGTTCATCGGAAATTACCTGTCCGCCTGTCAGGATTGCAATGTCTTCCAGCATTGCTTTTCTTCTGTCACCATATCCCGGAGCTTTTACCGCTGCCACATTAAATGTTCCACGCAGTTTGTTGACAATAAGAGTTGTCAGAGCTTCACCTTCTACATCTTCAGCAATAATGAGAAGTCTTGCTCCTGCCTGTACGATCTGCTCAAGAAGAGGAAGGATCTCCTGGATATTGGAAATCTTCTTATCTGTGATCAGAATATACGGATCTTCCAGATTTGCTTCCATTTTATCCATATCTGTTGCCATATAAGCAGATACATATCCGCGGTCAAACTGCATACCTTCTACCAGATCCAGCTCTGTCTGCATAGTCTTGGATTCCTCGATAGTGATAACACCGTCGTTGGAAACTTTCTCCATTGCCTCTGCGACCATTTCACCTACTTCATCGTCGCTTGCGGAAATTGCTGCAACTCTTGCAATCTGATCTCTTCCTGTTACTTTGCTGCTCATTTTCTGGATCGCTTCTACCGCTGTCTCTGTTGCTTTCTTCATTCCTTTTCTCAAAACGATCGGATTTGCTCCTGCTGCCAGGTTCTTCATTCCTTCATGGACCATAGCCTGTGCAAGCACAGTTGCTGTTGTTGTTCCGTCTCCGGCAACATCGTTTGTCTTAGATGCAACTTCACGGATCAGCTGCGCTCCCATGTTTTCAAAAGCATCCTCAAGCTCAATTTCTTTTGCGATCGTTACACCGTCGTTTGTAATAAGCGGAGCTCCGAAAGATTTGTCAAGGACTACATTTCTTCCTTTTGGTCCAAGTGTCACTCTGACTGTATCGGCCAGCTGATTTACTCCTGATTCCAGAGCTGCTCTGGCATCTGCTCCGTATTTGATTTCCTTTGCCATGATAACATTCCTCCTAGTTCTTCTATTTTCAATGTCTATGATCTGTAATCTATCTTAGCTTATTTGTATCTCTATTCAATCACTGCAAGAATATCACTCTGTCTTACAATGATGTATGTTTCTTCATCAGCTTCTACTTCTGTACCAGCATACTTGGAATAGATAACCTGCTGTCCTTCTTTCACATGCATTTCTACTTCTTTGCCGTCTACAACTCCACCCGGTCCTACTGCGATAACTTCTGCCTGCTGCGGTTTTTCCTTATTCTGTCCCGGCAGAACAATTCCGGATTTTGTTGTTTCTTCAGCAACTAACTGTTTCAATACAACTCTGTCTCCCAATGGTACTAATTTCATGAATGGTTCCTCCTTTAAGCTATCTATTTTGTTAGCACTCATAAAAAGAGAGTGCTAAAAAACTCTAGTTATAAAATAGCACTCTCCTTTTCGTTTGTCAACACACTTTCTGTTAGTTTAGATTATTTTTATAAAATCCATTTTCAATGCCAAATACAAGCTGGCTTCCATTTTTATCAAGAAATCTTTCCTTTACTCTCCCCTGGCATACCAGCTCCTCTTCAGCCATAAGGGTACAGCTGTATTCTGCATCCAGCGATATCCTTGTAATATCTTCTCCGTTCATAACCAGATATATGCGTTCACCTTCCTCATCATACCTGCTGACTGTGCATGTGTACTCTGTCCTGTCCAGGGGTTCGTCTTCCAGGAATACACTGGTCATCTTCAGCACTGCGCTGCATTTTTCAAACATAAAGTCCTCCTTCTCAAAAGAAGGGTATCAGTTCCCCGATACCCTTTGCTTTGTGCTGTCCTGATTTTTATTTGTTTCTTTCTTCTTTGATCTTTTCCAGTTCTGTGAAAACATAATCATTCACTACTTTAATGTAAGTACCTTTCATTCCGGAAGATCTTGATTCGATTACTCCGGCGCTTTCAAATTTCCGGAGTGCATTTACAATGACTGATCTGGTAATTCCCACCCGGTCTGCAATTTTGCTTGCCACAAGAATCCCTTCTGTTCCTTCCAGTTCATCAAAAATATGAATGATCGCTTCCAGCTCCGAGAAGGACAATGTGCTGATGGCTGACTGTACAATGTGTTCTTTTCTTGTCTCCTCTGCATTTTCTTCGTTTACAGAACGAAGCATTTCCAAGCCTACTACTGTTGTTCCATACTCACTTAAAATAATATCATCAATTTCATAGCCGGCATTCTGTTTGTAGATAAATAATGTTCCAAGCCTCTCTCCGGCAATATCAATGGGAGTGATGATCGCCTGATATCCTTTTGCTGCCTCCGGGGAAAATCCCAGAGTTTCCAAATTTACATTTTCCTTAGTAGACAGGATATTCAAAAGCCTCTCATTGAGCATTTCATCAATGTGGCAGCCCACTTCACCTTTGATCAATTCTGTGATCACACCTACACCACTGCATCTGCTGGCTCCAAGAACTTTTCCTTTTTTACTGATTACCAATACATTGGAATCCAATATTTCTGTCAACACTTCACAGATGTCATTGAAAACTACTTTGCTGGAGTTATTGTTGTGCAGTAATTTATTGATTTTTCTTGTTTTATCTAATAATTGTACACTCATAAGCATCCTCCATCCTTTGAACATTATATTATCATACAATTCTGGAAATTACAATGATTATGCGAAATTTTCTTAATTATCTTTTGCTTTTTTTGCTTCTACATATCCGCATTTTTCATTCATACAGACAAGTTTACTTCCCTTTTCTACCATGTAACCGCCGCATTTTGAACATTTCTGCTCTGACGGCTTCTGCCAGGACATAAAATCACAATCCGGATTATCTTCACATCCGTAATATTTTCTTCCTTTTTTCGTTTTTCTAAGGACAATATCTTTCCCACATTTGGGACATTTCACTCCGATCTTTTCCAGATAGGGCTTCGTATTGCGGCACTCCGGAAATCCGGGGCAGGCAAGAAATCTTCCGTGAGGTCCATACTTGATCACCATATTCCGTCCGCATTCTTCACAGATCACATCTGTGACTTCATCTTCAATCTTGACGCTTTCCTGCTCTTTTTCTGCAATCTTTACCGCTTCTTCCAGATCAGGGTAAAAATTTTCAATTACTGTTTTCCATGCAACTTTTCCTTCTGCAACTTTATCAAGAAGGCCTTCCATGTTTGCCGTAAAATTCACATCTACAATGGCCGGAAAGGACTGCTTCATAATATTGTTCACTACCTCTCCGATCTCCGTCAGGTAAAGATTCCTGTTTTCCTTTGCTACATATCTTCTGGCTATAATTGTAGAAATCGTGGGGGCATAAGTACTGGGGCGCCCGATTCCAAGCTCTTCCAGTGTCTTTACAAGGGAAGCTTCCGTATAATGTGCCGGCGGCTGGGTAAAATGCTGTTTTGTGTCAAATTTTTCCCAATTCAGGACAGAATCTTTATCCAGTCCCTTCAAGAGCACATTGGTTTCTTCTTTTTCCTCATCTGCTTCTGTGTAAACTGTGCGGAATCCTTCAAAAACAATCTTAGAAGCCGCAACCTGAAAACGGTAATCTCCCGCCGCAATTCTGACAGATGTTGTCTCATATTTTGCCGGTTTCATCCTGCTGGCGACAAATCTCTTCCAGATCAACTGATACAGGCGGAACTGATCTCTGCTCAAAGATTCTTTCACAGCAGCCGGAGTTCTTGTTACATCTGTAGGACGAATAGCCTCATGGGCATCCTGTATGTTCTTTCCATTTTCCTTTCCCGCTGCACCGGAAGCGACAAATTCACTTCCGTAATTTCCCGAGATGTACTCCCTTACACTGGCTTCTGCCTCATCGGAAACACGGGTGGAGTCTGTACGCAGATAAGTGATAAGACCCACTGTTCCGTTTCCTTTAATATCGATTCCTTCATAAAGCTGCTGTGCAATACGCATCGTTTTCTGCGTAGCAAAGTTCAGCACTTTCGATGCCTCCTGCTGCATGGTACTGGTAGTGAAAGGCACCGGAGCTTTTTTGTAGCGCTCTCCTTTTTTGATATCTGCCACCTGATAGTCTGCTCCCTCCAGCTCTTTTACTATCTGGTTCAGCTCGCTTTCAGAACGAATCGTCATTTTTTGTTTTTCAGTCCCATAGAATTTAGCTGTCAGAGGCTTCCTCTCACCCTTTACTTTTAAGACGGCATCCAGAGTCCAATATTCTTCGGGAATAAAGGCATTGATCTCTTCCTCCCGGTCTGCGATGATCCGAAGAGCCACAGACTGTACACGTCCGGCGCTTAATCCCCTCTTTACTTTCGCCCACAAAAGAGGACTGATCTTATATCCAACGACACGATCCAGCGCCCGCCGGGCCTGCTGGGCGTCTACAAGATCCATATCAATCTCTCTTGCATTTTTAATGGATGCTTTTACTGCATTTTTAGTGATCTCGTTAAAGCTGATCCTATATGTCTTTTTATCTTCCAGTTTCAATGCTTTACACAAATGCCAGGAAATCGCTTCCCCTTCACGGTCAGGGTCGGTTGCAAGATAAACTTTATCCGCTTTTTTTACTTCCTTGCGAAGGCTGGCAAGGATATCCCCCTTCCCGCGGATGGTAATATATTTCGGTTCATAATCATGCTCCACATCGATTCCAAGCTGACTTTTTGGGAGATCCCGCACATGACCGTTGGAAGCCATAACTGTATAATTACTTCCCAAAAACTTTTTTATTGTTTTTACTTTTGCAGGAGACTCTACAATAACAAGATAATGAGCCATACTTTTTTCCTCCAATACCTTCTGCGTTTCTTATTCTGAACGGATATAATAATTTTTCGAAATTTCCTGAATGTATCCTTTTAATTCCAAAGCCACCAGCGTTTCCATAACCTGAAACGGTTCCAATCCTGTTTCTTCTATGAGCTGATGAACTCCCTTGGGAAACAAATCGAGACAACTATACAATATATTTTCGGTGCTTTCAAGCATTTTTTTATTTTTGTCTGATTTTTTAGCGAAATTCTTCCTTAAATAGCCCATTGTTTTCATCTCCTCCACAAAGTCTTCCGCTGAAATCAATATCCCCGCTCCCTGCCGGATCAAAGCATTGCATCCCCGGCTCAAAGGACTTGTCACCGGTCCCGGAAGCGCATACACCTCCTTTCCCTGTTCCAATGCAAAATCTGCTGTAATCAGCGAACCGCTCTTTTCTCTTGCTTCCATGACAAGTACAAGCTCCGAAAGAGCGCTGATGATCCGATTTCTTCTGGGGAAATTCCCCTGAAGAGGCGGACTGCCGGGAAGCTGCTCCGATAAGATTCCTCCTGATTTTTGTATATCAACATAAAGTCCCCTGTTCTCCCGCGGATAGCATACATCCACGCCAGATCCCAATACAGCATATGTGCATCCATCTGCATTTATTGCCCCTCTTCCTGCCGCCCCATCTATCCCCCTTGCCATCCCGCTGATGATCTGTACTCCCGCCCCTGCAAGGAGTTCCGCAAAAGCGATTGCCTGCCTTTCTCCATAAGCACTGCACTGTCTGGCACCTACAATTGCTGCCGACACTCTGTCTTCTTTTGGCAGATTTCCCCTGACAAACAAAGCATAAGGCTGGTCATTCAAGTCTTTCATTCTCTGCGGATAAGCCGGATCAAAATAAGGGATAAACTTTATATTTTTCTCCAAAAATCTTTCATACTCTTCTCCCACTTTGCTGTTTTTCTGACAAAATCCGATGGTTTTTCTGTCATTTTCTGTCAGGTATTCCTGCTTTTTCAGCAAGCTTTCTTCTATATAATATATGGCTTCCCCACTGCCCGCTGCATCCCGCAGCCTTCTCTTTTTCTGATGTGAAAGTCCCCGGATCGAAGCAAACCAGTATTCATATTTCATTTCAGATTCCCCCAGTATCTTTGATCCGGCATACGATAGGCGATTGCCTCTCTTAAATGTCTTACGCCAATCTTCTCCTGTCCCGCAAGATCCGCAATGGTTCTTGCCACCTTCAGTGTTTTGTGATAAGTACGCGCCGTCAGCCCGATCCTTGTAAACGCTTCTTTTATCACTCTTTCTTCCTCCGCTCCCAAAGAGCAGTATAAAGAGATCCTGGATGCCGGAATCAGGGCGTTGACAAGAAAATCCTCCTCTTTGTATCTTCTCCTCTGACGTTCCCGGGCCTCACATACCCGGGCTCTGATCTCTGCAGAGGATTCCTCTTTTGATGAAGATTTCAGCGTACCGTAATCCAGTCCCGGCGAGTCAATGCAAAGGTCAATACGGCTAAGCAGCGGTTGGCTGATTTTCCCCAGATACTGCTGGATCTGACCGGAAGTACAGCTGCACCTTGACAAATCCGGATAGTATCCGCAGGGACAGGGGTTCATTGCTGCAACCAGCATAAAATCAGCAGGAAATATATACACTCCCTGTTTTCTCACCAGCCGTATCCTTTTTTCTTCCAGAGGCTGACGGAGCACTTCAAGTACCGGTCTTGCAAACTCTGTCAGCTCATCCAGAAACAGAACTCCCTTATCTGCCATAGTGATTTCTCCAGGCACAGGATACTGGCCGCCTCCGATCAGCGCCGCCTTTGTCACTGTATGATGCACCTCCCGGAAAGGTCGCTTTGTTATAAGCGGGAACTCATTTTGCAAAAGTCCCTGTACGCTGTATATTTTCGTCAGCTCAATGCTCTCTTTTTCGGTCAGAGGGGGAAGTATGGTAGAAACGCGGCTTGCGATCATAGATTTTCCGCTTCCCGGCGGTCCGATCATCAAAAGATTATGCCCGCCGCTTACTGCAATTTCTGCTGCACGCTTTACACCTTTTTGCCCTTTTACATCTGCAAAATCCAGGGAGGATTCCTTCTCTGTCCTTTCTGCAGTTATTTTGCTTCTCCTACTCTTTTGGGGCACAATACCGCCGGACAGTGTTTCCCACAATTCTCGGAGCGTCCGGAATGCATAAATGCGGATCCCGTCTACTAAAGCTGCTTCCTCTCTGTTTTCTACAGGAATCAGGCACATCTTCATCCCCTGTTCTCTCGCTTCCCACACAATAGGAAGCACTCCCGCCACCTGACGGATAGAACCGTCAAGCCCCAGCTCTCCTACAACAACTGCAGATTCCAGTACCGAGATGGGAATTTCCCCCAGAGACACCAGGATAGACAATGCGATTGCAAGGTCAAAAGAAGAACCTCTCTTTCTTATATTTCCGGGAGACAGATTGATCACCGTTCTTTTGGGCGGAAAAGTAATGCCGGAATTTCGGATAGCTGTCCTTACTCTTTCTCCGGCTTCCTTCACCTCTGCCGCAAGATACCCCACCATATGAAACATGGGGAGTCCGGTGCTTAGATCTGCCTCCACCTGTACAAATTTTACTTCAAGTCCCTGGAGAGCTGCGGAATATACCGTACCTACACTCATCATATTCCTCCTTTTTCATTTGACATGTGAGATTGTTTCTTCAGGCAGACTGCCTGAATTGAAATTGATCGAAACAGAACTTTTTTATCATTTATGTTGCCTTTTATAGTCCACATAATATATTATTTACGTAAACTTGTCAACTCAAATTCCCATGTTGCTGTTTTCTTGGACAAAAGAGATATTTGCACATGGAAAAGCACGAATCAGCCTGTTTTCACATAGACTGTAATTAACTACGCTAAGAGGTGCTTCTATTGAAATCCTTTCCTTCTCCTCTAACAGCCGCTGAAGAGCAATACTACCTGCAGAAATATACGGAAGGAGACCTGGAAGCCAAACACATCCTTATTGTGAGAAACCTGCGCCTGGTCGCGCACATCGTCCGCAAATACCAGACTGCAGATGAGGACACAGAAGATCTTCTCTCCATCGGCACCATCGGGCTGATCAAAGCGGTCGTTACTTTCAATCCTGACAAATCTGTACGCCTCGGAACTTATGCGGCAAGGTGTATCGAAAATGAAATTTTGATGTATTTAAGAACGAAGAAAAAATCTTCAAAAGAAATCTCTCTCTATGAACCCATCGGAACAGATCGGGAGGGCAATGAAATCCAGCTTTTTGACATCATTGAATCACAAAATGATGATGCCCATGAGAAAGTTATGCTGGGAGACGATATCCGGCTTCTGTACTCTAAAGTGGAATCCGTCCTCTCTCCACGGGAACGTCTGGTCCTGAAAATGAGATATGGTTTATATAACGAAGAAGAATACACACAGCGGGAGATTGCCAGACAGCTTGGTATCTCTCGTTCTTACGTTTCCAGAATCGAAAAGAGTGCAATAGAAAAGCTGCGGGCCTATTTTTGATCTGCCCGCAGCTTCCTGCACTTTATTCTATTTCTTTTCTTCTTAAAATATCATACCGATCCGCTTTTTCTCCCAGATCCACATACAGAACCTGCTTCGGATGAGGCGCGCTCTCCTGTTCGTTTCCATCTTCATCAAGAATCCTCTTCACCTTTACCTCTGCATTTGTTCCGTCCGGCTTCATGATCTCAATCTGTTCCCCCACAGAAAATTTATTTCTCTGTTCAATCCGGTACAATCCGTCCTTTTCTTCTCCTATGATTCCAAGATAGGTATAATCTTTTGCGTAAGTATTGTTGTCATATATCTGGCTTGTCTCATCCGGTTTTCCAAAATAAAATCCCGTGGTAAACTGCCGGTATGTACAGCCTATGATCTGTTCCAGATACCAGGGCATATTTTTCCGATAAAGCTCCGGATCTTTCTGGTAGTCGTCAATAGCCCGGCGGTATGTTCTTGCCACTGTAGCTACATAGAGGGCTGTTTTCATGCGCCCTTCAATTTTCAGACTGTCTATACCGGCGTCGATCAATTCCGGGATATGCTCGATCATGCACAGATCCTTGGAGTTAAAGATAAACGTACCTCTTTCATTTTCATAAACCGGCATATATTCGCCAGGTCTTGTCTCCTCCATGACAGAATACTTCCATCTGCAGGGATGGGTGCAGGCTCCGTGGTTTGCATCTCTTCCTGTGAAGAAATTGCTCAGAAGACATCTTCCGGAATAGGAAATACACATAGCGCCGTGCACAAAACTTTCAATTTCCATCTCTTCCGGAATATTGCGGCGGATCTCCTTGATTTCTTCCAGAGACAGCTCCCTCGCCGACACCACCCTCTTTGCCCCCAGGCGCCACCAGAAATTATATGTTCCATAATTCGTATTGTTGGCCTGAGTGCTGATATGCCGCTCGATTTCAGGACAGATTTCTCCTGCAATATCGAAAATGGCCGGATCGGCAATGATCAGCGCATCGGGCTTCATTTCCTTCAACTCTTCAAAATATTCCCTCACTCCCGGCAGATCATCATTGTGAGCCAGAATATTGGCTGTCACATAAACTTTTACTCCGTGTTCGTGAGCAAACTTTATCCCCTCTTCCATATCAGAACGGGAAAAATTCTTTGCTTTCGCACGCAGTCCAAATGCCTCTCCGCCGATATAAACTGCATCGGCTCCAAAAATAACTGCTGTTTTCAATACTTCCAGGCTGCTTGCCGGGATCAGCAGTTCCGGGTGTCTTTTCTTCATTTTCTCCCTTTATCCTTTCCATTATTGTTTCATACTCAGCTGTTTTATACTGAGTCTATTGCTTTACACTCAGCGCAATTCCATCTCCCAGCGGAACAATGGAAGTAAGAAGTCTCTCATCGTGCTTCAGTTCATACAGATATTCCCTCATTCTGCTGTGAATGGTCCGGTTTCTCCTCTCCACCGCAAAGCGGGATTCCAGAATATCTCCATCCTGCAGCACATTATCAGATACCAAAAGGCCTCCTTTTCTTAAGAGCCGGATCGCCTCCGGCATATAATGAATATACTGTCCTTTTGCCGCGTCCATGAAAATAAGATCAAAGGGGCCCTCGAGACCTTTCATCACTTCCAGGGCATCCCCCTCTACCAGGGTAATTGCCTCTTCTTTTCCTGCCCGGCGGAAATTTTCCCTCGCGATCGGAATACGCTTTTCATAATTTTCAATTGTAGTAATATGACATCCCTCCGGGGCATAAGCGTTCATCAAAAGCGCGGAAAATCCCACTGCCGTTCCGGCTTCCAGTATACGCATGGGCCGATGGATCTGAAGCAATACCTTCAGAAAGCTTTGGGTTTCCTTTCGGATGATCGGCACATTCGCATCCAGAGCCTCCTGCTCAATTTCCTCCAAAATAGGCAGATCCCGGCTCTCCAGAGAGTTGATAAATGTTGTCAAACGTTCGTCCGTTATCACTTTTACACATACTCCATTTCATTTTTACACAGGGTTATTCGCAGTTTTACCCACCACTTACGTTAATTTGGGACGTAACACTTTTAAAAAGTGTTACGTCCCAAAGTGTATTAAACATCCATAATAATCGGCAGGATCATCGGGCGTCTCTTCGTGCGTTTCCAGATAAATTCATTCATCGTGTCACGTACTACCAGCTTGATCTTGCTCCAGTCAGCGCCTCTTTGCCGATGCAGGCAATTGTCCACCGCCTCCACCAGCACTTTTCTTGCATCTTCCATAAGACCTTCGGATTCTCTGACATATACGAAGCCTCGTGATACAATATCCGGTCCTGCCAGAAGCTGGTTAGTTCCCCGCTCCAGCGTCATGACAACGATCAGGATTCCGTCTTCTGCAAGATGCTGACGATCTCTCAATACAATATTTCCTACATCGCCGACACCAAGACCGTCTACCAGCACTTCTCCTGTGTGTACTTTATCGACTACTTTTGCTTCCTTATCGCTGACTTCCAGCACATCGCCGGACTGCAGCATAAAAATGTTCTCTTTCGGGATTCCAAGGGACTGTGCCAGAGAAGCGTTTGCCTTTCTGTGACGGTATTCCCCGTGGATCGGAACCGCATATTTCGGTTTCACAAGAGAATAGATCAGTTTCAACTCTTCCTGACAGGCATGTCCGGAAACATGGGCATCCTGGAAAATAACGTTGGCCCCTTTTTCAGAAAGTTCATTGATCACTCTTGATACAGACTTTTCATTCCCCGGTATAGGATTGGAACTGAAAATAACCGTATCTCCCGGCATGATCGTCACTTTCTTATGAATATCAGCTGCCATTCTGGATAACGCGGCCATAGATTCTCCCTGGCTTCCTGTGGTGATCAGAACTGTCTTCTCCGGCGGATAATTCTTCAGCTGGTCAATCTCGATCAGAGTTTTATCCGGTACGTTCAGATAACCAAGTTCCTGAGCCGTAGAAATGATATTTACCATGCTCCGGCCTTCCACAACAACTTTTCTGTCATATTTGTAAGCCGAATTAATAATCTGCTGCACGCGGTCCACGTTGGATGCAAATGTAGCAATAATAATCCTTGTATTGCGGTGTTCCGCAAACAGATGGTCAAAAGTATGACCTACTGTGCGTTCTGACTGTGTAAATCCGGGTCTCTCGGCATTGGTACTGTCTGACATCAGCGCCAATACTCCTTTCTTCCCAATCTCTCCGAATCTTTGCAGGTCAATAGCATCGCCAAATACCGGCGTATAGTCCACCTTAAAGTCTCCGGTATGCACCACGATCCCTGCCGGTGAATAAATGGCAAGGGCAGATGCATCCTGGATGCTGTGGTTTGTCTTGATAAATTCAATCCGGAACTGTCCCAGATTGATAGACTGTCCGAATCTTACGACCTTCCTTCGTGTACTGCGCAGAAGGTTATGCTCTGTCAGCTTCTTTTCAATAATACCCATTGTAAGTTTTGTTGCATAAATGGGAAGATTCATTTCCTTTAAAACATATGACAGCGCTCCGATGTGATCCTCGTGTCCATGGGTAATGACAAATCCCTTTACTTTCTGAATATTATCCTTCAGATAAGTAATATCCGGGATGACCAGATCAATACCGAGCATATCATCCTCCGGGAAAGCCAGACCGCAGTCCACCACAATAATACTGTCTTCGTATTCAAAGGCAGTAATATTCATTCCGATCTTCTCCAGACCCCCAAGCGGAATGATACGCAGTTTTCCATTGTTTTCTTTTTTCAACTTTACACCTCCATAGGTTTATTTTCCGTTATTTTGCTTTTCCCGACATTTTCTGCACTGCCCATAGAATTTCAGCTCGTGATCCATAACGTGGAAGCCTGTTTCTTTCTCAATATGATCCTCCAGGTTCTCCAGAAGATCATCCCGAAATTCCATTACGCTCCCACAGTCACGGCAGATCAGATGGTGATGGTGATGATGGGGTTCCGTTCTTTCATCACAGAAATCCCCTATCTCGTACCGCACACATCCATCATCCAAAATGATCCTGTCTACAAGCTGCATTTCCAGCAGAAGCTGAACCGTCCGGTATATCGTTGCCAGACCGATCTCCGGATAATCCTCCTTCACCAGTTCAAAAATGTCTTCTGCAGTCATGTGCTGCTCATGATGTTCTGCAAGCACTTGTAACACAAGCAACCTTTGATTGGTTACTTTGAGTCCCTTTTCTTTCAGCATTTCCTTAAATTTTTCCTGACTTATAGACATAGTATGCTACCTTTCAATCTCAACATCTTCAAGCAGTTCCTCAAATACTTTGGATACGGCCATCAGCTCTGTATCATCCTCCACAATTTCGTAAATGCTGTCTGTATCTTTATCTTCTGATCTGTCCTTCAAAATCAGGCATTCTGCATCGCCTTCTTCTGAATCGGTTACCAGAATATAGGACGTTCCGTTAATTCTCGTCTGCTCCAGTACGTAAAATTCAACTTCCTCCGCACCATCTGCACAAAATTTAATTTTTTCCATCATATTAACACCTCAAAACAAGCTCTGTAAATCTTCGGCGCCGCCTTTATCGCTCTGTCTGTTTGCATCCAGATATCCCTGCAATATAAAAACAGCCGCAATCTGATCCACATACTTCTTGCGGTCTTCCCTTCTAACTTTGCTTTCTTTTAAAGTCCGTTCCGCTTCCACTGTAGTCAGACGCTCGTCCCACATCACGACCTCCAGGCCGGTACGCCGGCGGAGCATCTCACCAAATTCCAACGCTTTTTCCGCTCTTTCTCCCACATCGTAATTCATATGCCGGGGAAGTCCCAGTACGATGGACTCCACCTCATATTCCCGGATAATCTCCTCAATGCGGGCACATGTTTTTCTAAGCTTGTTCTCTTCCTTTCTCCAAATGGTTTCCACTGCCTGCGCTGTAATACCCATAGGATCACTTACAGCCACACCTACAGTCTTGGAACCATAGTCCAGTCCCATAATTCTCATAGAAATTATTCCCAATCATGATGCGCAATATACGTCTTGAGCATCTCTTCTACCAGTTCATCACGCTCCACTTTCATGATCAGGCTTCTCGCTCCATTGTGACTGGTAATATAAGTGGGGTCTCCGGACATAATATAACCCACAATCTGATTAACCGGATTATATCCCTTTTCGCTCAGCGCTTTATACACTATTTCTAGGATGTCCTTGGCCTGAATCTGCGGGCCGCTTTCCACCTGGAAAAACTGAGTGTTTGTTAATTCTCTCATATTCACGTCCTCCAAAAATACTTCATACTTATTCTACTCTATTCCCATCTGAAATTCAATGAATTATTTGTAAACGGTTCTCAATTTCTACATTTATCAACTGATTTGCCAAATTTTCTGGCGTTTTTTGTCCGACTTTCACATATTCCGGAGTATAGCCGACCTGATAAATACCATCTTCTCTTTGCACAGACTCCTCTATAAGCACTTCCCTGCTGGTGCCGATCAGCTTTTCTTCATAAGCGTTCTGTTTCTTCCGGCTAAGTTGGATCAGCGCATTGCTCCGTTCTGCTTTTACTTGCTCCGGGACCTGCCTGTCCATAGCAGCAGCCTTCGTCCCTTTACGGGGGGAATATTTGAAAATATGTGTCTCATAAAAATTAACTTTATCAATAAAGTCTCTGGACTTTTCAAACTCCTCCTCAGTTTCTCCCGGGAATCCTACGATCACATCTGTCGTGAGAGCCGGATCCTGAAAATATTTTCGGAGAAGACAACATTTTTCATAATATTCTTCAGAGGTATATCTCCGGTTCATTCTTTTCAGCGTTTCGTCGCATCCGCTTTGCAAAGAAAGATGAAAGTGGGGGCAAATCTTGGGAAGTTCTGCCAGAGTACGTGCAAACTCCTCTGTAATGATCCTTGGTTCCAATGAACCCAGCCGGATCCTTCGTATTCCTTCTACTTTATGCACAGCCTGGATCAGATTCAGCAAATTGTCCTCCTGATCGATTCCGTAAGAGCTCAAATGGATTCCTGTCAGTACGACTTCTTTATATCCGCCTTTTGCCAGCTCTTTTACTTCCCGAACCACATCTTCTCTTTTCCGGCTTCTCACCCTTCCTCTTGCATAGGGAATAATACAGTAGGAGCAAAACTGATTGCATCCATCCTGTACTTTGATATATGCGCGGGTATGTTCTCCCGTATGGGTCAGATGAAGCTCCTCATACTCCGAAGTATGACCAATATCTACAATTTCTTTTTGAACAGCAGTCTGCCTGCCTCTCTTTTCCCTCTCCTGCCAATAGTGTTCCAGGATTCCGGCAAGCTCCTGCTTTTTGTTGTTACCGATCACGATATCGATCCCTTCCTCCAGCTCATCTCCCCGCGCCTGCACATAGCAGCCTGCCGCAACAATAACCGCATCGGGATTCATTTTTCTTGCCCGGTGAATCATCTGTCTGGATTTCCGGTCTGCCATATTGGTTACTGTACAGGTATTAATAACATAGACGTCGGCTTTATCATGAAAGGAAACGATCTCATAACCGCTCTTTTCCAAAATCTCCTGCATCGCTTCTGTTTCATATGCGTTTACTTTGCATCCCAAATTGTGAAGTGCTGCCTTTTTCATTGATTTCCTCTCTTTTCTTATATTGCTTTGTATAAATGATATCGTAAGCTGCTCTGCCTGACGGCTTCATACAAATTGTTGTATGCTTTAACGAATTTCAGCCTGATTCTTTGGCAATTTGTTCCTTGACTTTTATCTATGCACCTCTTAAGATGTTTATAGAAAATGAATTAGAAATCAAGGAGGTTTTTCCAAATGAAAACAGTACAAATTTCTTTAAACTCAATTGACAAAGTAAAATCTTTTGTAAATGATATTACAAAATTTGACTATGATTTCGATTTAGTATCCGGCAGATATGTAATTGATGCCAAATCTATCATGGGTATTTTCAGCCTGGACCTGTCCAAGGCAATCGACCTGAATATTCATGCCGACAATGACAGTGATGTAGCTGAAATCCTGGAAGTTCTGAAACCATACCTTGTATAGACCGATTGGTACTGCACCGAATATCATATAGACAAACATAAAATAACAGATACGCCGAAATGCTCTGACATTCCGGCGTATTTTTTACTGAACTTCAATCACTTCCACAGAACGAACAGCCTGCTCCACAAGCTCATCAATCTTCTCTGTCAGATTTTCCTCTGACTTGTGAATTACATTGATATTAGGCTTTGTCACAGGATGCTTTGCCACAAAAATCGTACAGCAGTCTTCAAAAGGCTGAATAGAGGTCTCATAAGATCCGATCTTTTCCGACACTTCCACAATCTCTCTCTTGTCGAAACCGATCAGCGGACGATAAACCGGAAGCGTACATACCTCATTTGTCGCCGCAAGGCTCTGCATAGTCTGACTTGCCACCTGTCCGATACTCTCTCCTGTGATCATGCCAAGGCACCCGTCTTCCTTCGCAAAACGCTCTGCAATTTTCATCATATAACGCCGCATAATAATGGTCAGTTCCTCATGGGGACACTGATCATAAATATAGAGCTGAATATCTGTAAAGTTTACCACATGAAGCTTAATGGGACCCGCATAGGATGCAACGATCCTGGCCAGATCCACCACTTTTTGCTTTGCCCTTTCACTGGTATACGGAGGTGCATGGAAATAAGTGGCCTCCAGCGCAACACCCCGTTTTGCAATCATGTACCCTGCCACCGGGCTGTCAATTCCTCCAGACAGAAGGAGCATTGCTTTTCCATTTGTTCCAACCGGCATTCCTCCCGGCCCCGGTATAATTCTGGAGTAAATATAAATCTGTTCTCTTACTTCGATATTGAGCAGGACATCTGGCTTATGGACATCGACCCGTATTTCAGGAAAAGCATCCAAAACCGCCTCTCCCACCAGGCAGTTGATCTCCATGGAATTGACCGGATAAGTCTTTCTGCTTCTTCGCGCTTCTACTTTAAAAGTAAGGTTTTTATCTGGATACAATTCGTCCATATAGGCAACTACATCCTTCTTGAGCTGCTCAAATCCGCGGTCTTCCACACAGACAACCGGACAGATACCGACGATCCCGAACACTTTCTGCAGGCAGGATGTCACTTCATCTGCATCATACTCTCCCTCGCAGTCCACGTAAATTCTGCCTCTTGACTTGTGAACTTTAAAAGAACCGTCCGCTTCCCGAAGTGCATAGCGGATCTGTCTGACAAGCGCATCCTCAAACAGATAGCGGTTCTTTCCCTTAATTCCGATTTCTCCGTATTTTATCAAAAAAGTATGAAATGTCATTTTTCTTCCCTCTCCTTCGCTGACGGCTATCTTCGCGTATAGCGCCGCAGCACCGGTACTAAATTATATAGTGTTTCCAGTGTATAGTCAATCTCTTCTCTTGTAGTAAACTCTGACATACTGAACCGCAGCGTGGCATCCAGATATTCCTTTCCTGCTCCAATACCTTTAAGCACACCGCTGATGGCCGGGTGATTAGATGCGCAGGCTGATCCGGAAGAGACACAGATTCCCTTTTCTTCCAGCGCGTGAAGAAGCACCTCGCTCCTTACTCCCGCAAATCCCACACTGATGATATGGGGCGCGCTGGTCTCATCATAAAGACCGTGTACTGTCGTATCTTCCAGCTTTGTCACACCTTCAATAAAATGCTTTTTCAGCTCCCTCATGCGGGCCACCTTCTCTTCAAGGTCTGTATAGATTTCCTTTGCCGCAAGTGCAAGCCCTGCAATGCCAGGAACGTTTTCCGTGCCGGAGCGGATATTTTTCTGCTGCTCCCCGCCAAAGACAATGGGTTTTATCTTCACTCCTTCTGAAATATAGAGCACGCCGGTTCCCTTCGGCCCATGGATCTTATGCCCACTGATGGACAGCAGGTCAATCTTGGACCTTTTCGGATAAATCCTGTATTTTCCAAATCCCTGCACTGCATCCACATGAAAAACGATCTCTCTATTGTAGGCCTTGACAATCCCGGCAGCCTCATCTACCGGCTGTACAGAACCCACTTCATTATTTACATACATAACGGAAACCAGGATCGTTTCCGGGCAGAGAGCTTCCTGAAGGTCAGACAGTTTCACCCGTCCAAACCGGTCTACCGGAAGAAACGTCACCCGGAAGCCTTCCTCCTCTTCCAGATAACGCATGGTATTCAGGACAGCCGGATGCTCTATGGATGTAGTGATCAGATGATTTCCCCTTCTCTTATTGGCACGGGCAGCGCCGATCAGCGCAAGATTGTCACTCTCCGTTCCGCCGGAAGTAAAGAAAATTTCCTTTTCCTGAACTTTTAAAAGCTTTGCCAGAATTTCCTTTGCTTCTTTTATATAATGCTCTGCCTCCACTCCTTTCATATGCATAGAAGAAGGATTTCCATAATCCTCGCACATGACCTTTCTTACAAGATCCCCCACGCATTCATACGCTTTGGTAGTGGCAGAATTATCAAGATAAACTTCTATCATTTCCCAACAACTCCTGATCTATTGATTCATTTTTACTATTAACTTATGCGCTTCTAGGATTCCAGGTGATACATCAGCAATGAGAGTACGGTAATAGCAGCTGTTTCCGTTCTTAAAATCCGCCGCCCGAGTGTAATGGTCGCAGCACCCTTTTTATCTGCAAGATCAGCCTCCTCTTTCTCAAATCCGCCTTCAGGCCCGATAAACACGCCCACAGACTGTCCCTGCTTCACCGAGGAGATCACCTCCCTGGAATGAGCGATCCCCTCTGCCAACTCATAGGGAAATAAGATCACATCCAAAGCAGCGGCATATTCCAGCGCTTCCTGATAAGACACGATCCGGGAAACCTGGGGAATCACTCCCCGCCCCGCCTGTTTGGCGGCGCTTTTGGCGATCTCATTCCATCGCTGCACCTTCTTTTCTCCCTTTTTGGCATCCAGCTTTACTACTGATCTTTTCGTGATTACAGGAATGATCTCTGCCGCTCCCAGTTCTACCGCTTTCTGGATAACAAGCTCCATCTTGTCTGCCTTTGGCAGACCCTGGAACAGGCAGATCCTGGCATTGAGCTCTGTATCCAGCTCCTTTTCCTCAAGGATCGTAAGGACCGCCTTCCCTTCTTCATAGCATTCTACCGCGCACACATATTTCCGGTTGTTCCCATCGCTTATTTCCACCTTTTCCCCTTTTTTCATCCGAAGTACATTTTTCATATGGTTCACGTCAGAACCTTCCAGATAAATATAGGGCTTTTCCACCTGCATCGGTGTCACAAAAAAATGCTGCATCTATTTCTTCCTCGCTGTTACGCTGACCCATTCTCCCTGGTGTCCGATTTCCAGAATTTCCATTCCGGCTGCTTCCACAGCCTCTTTGACTGCCTCTTCTTTGTCATCTATGATTCCGCTGGTGATATAGATTCCCCCGCTCTTTAAGTGAGAAAGAATAACAGGAGTCAGAGGGATCAGGACGTCCGCCAGAATATTGGCTGCTACAATATCATATTTTTCATATCCCACCTTATCCTGGATTTCCTTATCATCAATAATATTTCCGATCATCACCTCATACTGATCTCTGGAAATTCCATTTACTTCCATATTCTCATGGGTGGCATCGATGGCACAGGGATCAAGATCCGTTCCCACACTATGCCGTGCTCCGAACTTCAAAGCCAGCATTCCCAGGATTCCGCTTCCGCACCCCACGTCCAGTATCTCTGTGTCCGGCGTGACATACTTACGGATCTGCCGGATACAAAGCTGCGTCGTTTCATGCATTCCCGTTCCAAAGGCTGTTCCCGGATCAATATGAATGATCATTTTGTTTTCATCCTCCGGCTTTACATCCTCCCAGGATGGGATGATCAGCACATCATCAATCGTAAACTGGTGGAAATACTGTTTCCAGTTATTTACCCAGTCCACATCTTCTGTCTGTGATTCCTCAATGAACGCCTCACCGATATCCAGAAATTCCGACAGATCATCCAGCTCTTCTCTTACTCTCTGAAGTACAGCGTCTTTATCTTCTTCCTCCTCCAGATAAAACGTAATGTATGCTATCCCATCATCTTCGGCTGTTTCCGGCAGGATATCCACAAACATCTGCTCTTTATCTTTCTGAGTCAAAGGGATTTTATCCTCAATCTCTACTCCCTGGATCCCCAACTCCATCAAAGTACTGCTGACGATCTCCTCTGCGGCAGTCGTTGTCTTTAACCGGAATTTATTCCATTTCATAGCTTCACCTCAATTGTTTTCTTCTTTTTTCTATTTCGTCCTTTTGCAAATCGGTCAAATACCTGTCATTTTAGTGTATCATATCAGTCCCAAATGCTCAATGAGGATTTTCACGCCAAGCAAAATCAAAATCACGCCACCTGTGATCTGTGCCCCTTTCTGCCAGCGTCCGCCAAAGATATTTCCAACCTTGACTCCCGCTGCCGAAATAAGAAAGGTCGTTACGCCGATGAAGCTGACTGCCGGCACGATCTCTACTTGCAGAAATGCAAAAGTAACCCCTACTGCAAGCGCATCAATACTTGTAGCTACCGCAAGTCCCAGCATGGTTCTGATATCCAGCGATTCCTCTTCTTCTGTCGCTTCTCCACATTCTTTACATTCTCCATCTTCAAATGCTTCTTTGAGCATCCCTCCTCCAATAATGCCCAAAAGAATAAATGCGATCCAGTGATCAACAGATGTGATCACATTTTTAAACTGAATTCCCAAAAGATATCCGATCATCGGCATGCCGGCCTGGAACACGCCAAAATACAATCCAACGACCCCCGCCTTAGTCCAAGTACATTTCTTCATGGCGAGGCCCTTACAGACAGCTACTGCAAAGGCATCCATTGATAATCCTACTGCCATCAGAAAAAGTTCTGCAATTCCCATATATTTGTCTCCTTTTGTTGTTTTCCCTTCCGGAAGGTTCGGCGATATCACAAAAAAGACCTATCCGCAGGTCACTCCCACGGATAAGTCTCATTATTTAAAGTAATGCCAGATGTTCTCACATCAGTATGTTGACAATACTGCGCTTATATGCGCCAACTACTCCCTTATCGCTTGGCTTATTATATAGAAATTCCTATAGCCTGTCAACCTTTACTTTTCCTTTGTTGTATGTTACATTTTTCTTATCTTGGACAGCAATGCGATTGCAAAAGGAGGTTAAAAGGTGAAGAAGATACTTTCCAACAACTGGATGATTACATGTCTTATACTGATTCCTGCAACAATGCTTTCCTTTTTATTCTTTCGTTTTGTCCCGGAAAATTCTGCCAATATTGCTCTGATCTATATACTGGCACTGATCATCATTTCTCTTTGCACCAGCGGTTATCGATATGGTATCTTCACCGCTCTGTTTTCTGTCGTCTGCATCAATTATTTTTTTACCTATCCTTATTTTGACCTCAATTTCACATTGACCGGTTATCCTATTACCTTTATCGGAATGCTTGTCATTACCTTACTGACCACCACAGTCACCAGCAGACTGAAAAAGCAGATTGCCATTAACGCTGAAAGGGAAAAAGAAATGGAAGAAGCGGAACGTGAAAAACTAAGAGCTAACCTTCTCCGCGCTGTCTCCCATGATCTAAGAACACCGCTTACCGGGATTATCGGAGCCTCTGCTTCTTATCTGGACGCCGAGGATTCTCTCTCTTCTCAGGAGAAAAGAGAACTGCTCCAGAATATTAATGATGACTCCCACTGGCTCCTTAATATGGTAGAAAATCTGTTAAGCGTTACCCGTATCCAGACCAATGACCGAAAGGTACATAAGTCTCCTGAAGTTGTAGAAGAAGTTGTATCAGAAGCCGTATTAAGGCTGCAGAAAAGGATTCCCGACGCCCGTTTTGAAGTCCATGTGCCGGATGACTTCCTGATGATTCCCATGGACGCAACCCTAATTGAACAGGTATTGATCAATCTTCTGGAAAATGCAGTCGTTCATTCTGACAGTCATCTTCCTACTGTCCTTACTATCAGTCAATCCGACCTCTTTACCACCTTTGAAGTGAAAGATTTCGGGCGGGGAATTGATGAAAACCGGATCGACAGTTTGTTCCTCGGTACCTACTCATCCGGTGACAGCAGTGATATTCACAAAGGCATGGGAATCGGACTTTCTATATGCCGGACAATTGTAGAAGCCCATGGCGGAGAAATCACAGCCCGAAACCATGAACACGGCGCAGTATTCACATTCACCTTACCAAATTCGGAGGAAAATTAAGATGCAGCAAAAAATAACCGTCCTTTTTATTGAAGATGAGAAAAATATCCTGGCCTTTATGAGCAAAGTGTTAAAAAATCACGGGTACAAAACTGTAACAGCAAGTACCGGAAAAGAAGGACTCCAGCTGATCAGTTCCAACTGTCCCGATCTGATTCTGCTCGATCTTGGCCTGCCTGATATAGACGGACAGTCCATCATCCGCTCTGTCCGAAGCTGGACAAGCTGTCCGATCATTGTAATCTCTGCCCGAACAACAGAAAAAGAAAAGGTACTGGCTCTGGACAACGGCGCAGACGATTATATTACAAAACCCTTCGGAACCTCCGAGCTTCTCGCAAGAATCCGAACAAGCCTCCGTCACAGCAGCCGCCCTCTGGCTGCGTCGTCCGCCAATATTCATACCTATCACTGCCGTGACCTGGTACTCGATTTTGACAAGAGAAGCCTTACTATTTCCGGGGAATTAGTTCATCTCACCCCTGTCGAATATAAAATAGTGGCGCTCCTGGCTCAAAATTCAGGCAAGGTCATTACCTACTCCACTCTTCTCCATGATGTGTGGGGACCATACGCTGATGAGGACAACAAGATCCTCAGGGTAAATATGGCTAATATTCGCCGAAAAATCGAAAAAAATCCGGCGCAGCCGGAATACATCTTTACAGAAGTAGGCGTAGGATACCGCATGAAGGAGGAGGATTGTTAAAATTTTGCTAAAGAATCTCGAGATCTCTTTCCTTTGCCGGGCCCAAGAATTAAAATAAGGGTTGTACATCGTTGAAAAGGCAAAGGAGTGGTCTAAAATGGATATCGGAAATATAGGAATGATGCTGCTTGTAATTATAGGAGGATGTACCGGACTTCTGACGACAGTTGTCATCACGCTGGGAATCCCCATTGTAGTAATCTGGAAAATCATCCGCCGCATTACAAAGGGTATTCCGATCACAAAATAGAGGCGTTCTGCCCCTGTAACCTTACATATCATCCCACGGATTTTTACTTGCAAATCCAAAAAACAAATGTTATAATCAAACCGCTTAAGCGAGCAGTGCATGTCACGTAAGTCCAGTTGACAGCCTGCTCGTTTATTTTTTTGCAAGAACAAAGAGTTCCCTTGCGGAACTCTCGCGCCGAGCGCGGTCGCTTTAGCGGCAACTTCCACTTCTCGCGAGCGCGCATCCCGCGGAGCGTTTTATTTAATAGGAAAGAAATTTCCTATTAAATAAAAAAACAATAGAATGTGAGGTTATGCATATGCCAAAAAATCGTTTTCAGGAAATCATTTTTACTTTACTGATGTCTTTCTTTATGGTACTTGCGATGGAAATTTATAATACCGCTCTCCTTCAGGGAGGCATGTCTAATTCCTGCTTTATCCATGCACTGTCGGAACTTCCTTTTATGATTCCTTTGTGCTTTGCAACCAGCTATTTTCTCATGGACAAAATTGCCTGCAGTGTAGCTTTTCGCATAGTGGATCCTCAAAAAGATCATCCAGTGCTGGTCACTCTCGTACGAGCCGGCGTAACTGTATGTTTTATGTGCCCCTCCATGAGCTTGTGGGCAACTTTAATTTTCAAGCATGCCGGAACACAGTTCATAGCCGTATGGCTTCAAACGGCAGCCGTCAATTTCCCAATGGCACTTTGCTGGCAGATCTTTTTCTGCGGCCCTCTTGTAAGATTCCTGTTCCGCTTGCTTTTTAGCAGACAGTCACAAGAATGTGCGGCCTGATCCTGCAAAAGGCAGTCCAAGCCTTATGAATTTTCAGGATAATGCAGATCATAATAAAAAATATACTGCTGCAATACACCCTGACTCCCTTCATATTTCTCAAAAGGAAAGCCCTGAGGGTACTGATGCTTAAGAACTTTTTGAATATGCGTATCCACAGGAAAAGTCTCCAGGTGATGAAGGGCAAAAAGACAAATACAGTCTACCACCTTTCCTCCAACTCCGCTAAGTTTCATTAATTCCGCCCTGGCATCCATATAAGGCATTTCTTTTATCTTTTCCAGATCCACTTCACCGGACAGGACACTGTTCACCGTATTTTTTATGTATCTGCTCCTATAGCCAAGTCCGCAATCCCTAAACTCCTCTTCCTCTATGCCCAAAAGCTCCTCCGGTCCTGGAAAACAATAATATATCTTTCCTTCTTCTGTATGACAGCGTTTCCCATATCTCTTTGAAAGAAGCTCAAGAATCTTTTTGATGCGGCGGATATGATTTTGCTGTGAAACAATAAAGGATACAATCATTTCCCACAAATCCTGTCTTAAAATCCGAATACCAGAACCAAAATAGGCTGCCTTTAAAAGATATGCATCCCCAGGATCAATCGCTTCCATACAGCTATGATAATCCTTATCTAAGTCAAAATACTCTCTCCAAAAGCATTCAAATTCTTCCTCATCGCAGGAAAAGATGAATCTTTTGTCTTCCCTTTCCTCTATTTCCAGATAATGTCCACCGGCAATTAAAGCGTATAGATTCTCCCCCACCGGATTCATTCGGAAACACTGGCCTGATGCACAGATCTGCCCTGGCCGGAAGTTTTCTTTTGTTATTTCTATCATTGACCAGCCCTTCTCCTTCCTTTTTTTCCTAAGCCTTGCAGCCCACTAATGTCATCCTATATTTTAGTTATTATACCACGCAGATCATAATGAATTCCATGGGCAAAAACTGGCAGATCCACAGTAAAAATCCCACAACAAAAGCTGTGGGACTTTTTTCTCTATTTTCACGCGACACTCTTTCTCCCATGTCCATTATGACTTAAGCCTGCCGCCTTTTCAAATTCTTTTGATTTTTCTTTAGCATCTGCACTTAAATTTGTAGGCACCTGAATCTGTACTGTCACATAGTGATCTCCGTGTACCTGCGGATTTCCAAGAGATACAACACCTTTTCCCCGGAGCCGGATTTTCGTTCCCGACTGAGTACCTTCTTTTATTTTACACATTACATTGCCGTACAAAGTCTGCACCAGTGCTTCTCCGCCAAACACTGCTGTTGTAAATGGAATCTGAACGACAGAATATATATCCTTGCCCTTACGCTCAAATCCTCTCTTTTCTCCTACTTTGACTTTCAACAGAAGATCCCCTGGCTCTCCGCCTCCGCTTCCAGGCATTCCCTTTCCTTTCAGACGTATACTCTTTCCCGTATCAATTCCTGCGGGAATATGAACCTGAAGGGTCTGTTCTTTTCCATCGGGGCGGTTTGGATCCTGAAATCGAATGATTTTGTCACATCCAAAAACAGCTTCGTCAAAGCTGATACTGGTTTCCGCTCTCAGATCCGCACCCTTTTCCGGAAAAGCTTCTCTTCCAAAACCGCTTTGATAGCCTCCAAAATGGTCACTGTAAAATGAGCCCTTATTAAAGCTGTCTTTTTTTCCATGGAAAAAGCTTCCAAATATATCTTCAAAAATATCATCCATATTCCCATTTTCAAAATGAAATTCCTGGTATCCACCAGCAGCGCCTCCTTGTGTACCGCCAGAATGATTTCCGCTTCCCCAGCTACTGCCGTCAAAAGCTCCATAGCCAAACTGGTCATACATTTTCCTTTTTTCGGGATCACTTAGGATGGCATAGGCTTCCGTAATCTCCTTGAATTTCTGCTCAGCCTGCGAATTGCCTGCATTGGTATCCGGATGATACTTTTTCGCCAATTTCCGATATGCTTTCTTTATGGTATTTTCATCTGCATGTTTATCTACTCCCAGAATCTCATAGCAATCTCTTTTTGCTCCCAATTTTTTCACCTCCCGATCTATGGCATAGGAGTCAGTTTCCACTGATATAAAATTCCCCGGAAATCATTCCGGGGAATTCCTACAGGTTATCCTTCAATTGTAACATAACGGTTTTCTTCCACCTGCTTCTCATTTACCTTAGGAATGTCTAATGTAAGAATACCATTTTCAAATTTAGCATGAATATCGTTCTGGGTAAGGCCTTTTCCTACATAAAAGCTTCTGCTTACATTTCCCTGGAAGCGTTCCTGACGGATATATTTACCTTCCTTTTTCTCCTCATTGCTTGCATTTCTTGTGGCACTGATGGTCAGGTATCCTTCCTTCAATTCTGCTTTGATATCTTCTTTCTTAAATCCCGGAAGATCAATCTCTACTTCATAACCATTTTCTTTTTCCTTCACATCTGTTTTCATAAGCTGATTGGTATGTCTTGCATAT
The DNA here is from genome assembly GCF_037273965.1 of Claveliimonas sp. NCBI lineage: Bacteria > Bacillati > Bacillota > Clostridia > Lachnospirales > Lachnospiraceae > Claveliimonas > Claveliimonas sp. The sequence continues at coordinate 89,159 of NZ_JAYAZJ010000059.1, forward strand.
GCTTTTTTGTCAACCTCCGGAAATGAAAAATCAAACCAGTCATTAAATTCTTGTACCAAAATCAGACGTAGCAACAAAACAATTTCTACTCACACGCCCCTTGCGGGACGTGACGTTCCTCCGGAGCGGATATCACCGTCTGGATCGGAAATTTCTACTCACACGCCCCTTGCGGGACGTGACGTAACGCCTGCTTTCAGCGTCAGAGTCCCGGCTGCTAATTTCTACTCACACGCCCCTTGCGGGACGTGACGCTCCGGACCTGCTCTGATACCCTAGCTTCCAGGTAATTTCTACTCACACGCCCCTTGCGGGACGTGACGTTACCCCGTTCTGGATATAGTACTTTCCGTTTTCATTTCTACTCACACGCCCCTTGCGGGACGTGACTTACGTGTATGGCTTCTATCACCAGACCCTGTAAATTTCTACTCACACGCCCCTTGCGGGACGTGACTAACCGTATGAACCTGAATATCGTTTTCAATGTTATTTCTACTCACACGCCCCTTGCGGGACGTGACCTATTTCCGTCTAAATTGTATCGCTTCAATCCTATTTCTACTCACACGCCCCTTGCGGGACGTGACCAATTCCGCTAGAGCCGCCACCCTCATATCCAGTATTTCTACTCACACGCCCCTTGCGGGACGTGACCTTGTGACAGTAGAAGATGATGAACTCAATATTAATTTCTACTCACACGCCCCTTGCGGGACGTGACAACTAAGAGAGAAAGCCTTGAATGTTTTCGGTAATTTCTACTCACACGCCCCTTGCGGGACGTGACGGGTGCGAGGTTTATTTTCAACCAAAATTCAAAATTTCTACTCACACGCCCCTTGCGGGACGTGACAACAGAACTTGAGCGTTATCGATTACATAAACTTATTTCTACTCACACGCCCCTTGCGGGACGTGACAAAGTGTCCACACTTACACCCGAATATCTGTCTCATTTCTACTCACACGCCCCTTGCGGGACGTGACATTTCTTCATACGCCCCCGGCCATAGCTCTGTTTCAATTTCTACTCACACGCCCCTTGCGGGACGTGACCCTCTGATATTGCTGTTTAAATGCTTTTGGCACAATTTCTACTCACACGCCCCTTGCGGGACGTGACCCTTCCGTTTATAGTGTTCCAATGGGATACAATGATTTCTACTCACACGCCCCTTGCGGGACGTGACGCCGAGGAACTTGTAAAAGCAATCATTAAAACAATTTCTACTCACACGCCCCTTGCGGGACGTGACAATTTGGTGAGGTCATAAGAATAAAAATATAGGATTTCTAC
>NZ_JAYAZJ010000060.1:0-7293 GCF_037273965.1 Claveliimonas sp.
AATCCTTTATTTATCGATAAGATCCGATGGTGGAAATTAGTTTTTCATTTAACCATTTTTTCATTTACCTTTTTTCATTTACCTTTTTTCATTTACCGTTTTTTCATTTACCCTTTTTTCATTTACCGTTCATTTAACCAATTTTTAACCAATTTTTTATCGGGTTTTTATTTTTGCATAAATATTTCTCAATCAATCACTCCTATCTTAAATATAAGTATAGAAAAAGCGGTTGATCTCCAAAGGAGTAACCGCTTTGTGTGGGATATGAAATTGTTTATTGCTTTGTATGGACGCTTAACTGTTCTTCAATGTTGCGTCCGCTGTACATAACACGAAGAATTGTTACCACCTGTTCTTCCGCATCTGGAAGATAAAACACGATATAGTTATCTATCGCAACAAAACGTAAACCTCGGCTATACCACGGTTCTTTCCCATATCTCGGAAAGCGTTCCGGCATTTCATCTAAACTTAATATCTGTTTTTCCAAACGTTCCAGTTGCTTTCCTGCATTTTCTGGTGACAAAAGTTCAAAAGCGATATACTCAAATATCCCTCGCAAATCTTCCTCAGCCTGCATTGACGTGACTACGTTAAAAATCATAAGCCATAATCTTTGCGAATATCAGCAAAAACCGTCTTTGCATCTTTGGTTCGACCTGCTTTCATATCCGCATATCCTTTCTCCAGCTCTACGTGCAGTTCTTCTGTTCCCAGCATACTTATATCTGTGGGCGTTCTGTCTGGGATTTTTACTTCAAAGGGAAGTCCTCGATGTAAGATAATCTGTTTATAAAACATATTGATAGCATTAGAAGCAGGAATACCCAGTGTGGAGAGGATTTTTTCAGCCTGCTCTTTGATTTCAGGCTCTATTCTCGCATATAAATTTGCTGACTTTGCCATAATAACAACGCTCCTTTCTCGTGCATATCTTTTTCTTTATCATACACAAATGTCCGTACAATAGCAATACATTATTACTTGCATTCCACTGATACGGTTGAACAGCTTTAACGTTCTGTCCGAAATGGTCCGTTTTTCGCGTCTCCGTCTCTCTTTTTTATTCAGGCGCATTCAACCATTTCTGTGTATAAGGACACACAGCAAAACAAAGGCCGCACAGATCAGCTTCAATGCCAGTGGATTCTTTCATACGCTGAAGTTGTGTGCTGTAACAGATTTCCCGGTGGAAGAGCTCTTCCCGTTTTGTTTCGGGGTTCCATAAATGCCCGGTCAGAGCCCTTGCCGGACAGCTTTTCACACAGATGTCGCAGGTGCCGCATTGACTCTTGGTGACTGGAAGATCAAAAGGAAGAGGAGCGTCCGTAACGAGGCTGGACAGCCGGATAGCACTTCCATATTCTTTTGTGACAAGCAGGCAGCTTTTTCCGATCCAGCCAAGTCCTGCTCTTGTTGCTACGGTTTTGTGGGGGAGCGGTGTCCGCCGTTCGTCATTTTGTTTTACTGTCTTCGTTGTATTGGCATATGCGTTAAAGCCATTTTTTGTCAAAAATTCGGCTCCGCATGAGACGATTTCATCCAATCTGGCGTTCAGAGAATGGTAGGCGTTATAATATTCTTTTGTAGGAGCTGTTTTCAGATCCTGAACAATGTGTCTTGGTACGGGAACAGCTACAGAAACGCCCGTTTTCATATTTCCATCAACGACTCCGGATAAATCGGCGACTCCTGTCAGTTTTGCCCCTTTTTCTCTCAGAAGAGTAAATAATTCCTTTTTTAGTAAAGAGATGTCACTCATGTTGCTTCCCCCTTTGTCCCTTGTATCATTTATATTAAATTATATCAGAAATTTATTTAAAATTGAAAGAAAATACAGATAAATTATTGACTAATACTAAAAACAGAACTACAATTATTCATATAATAAAGAAGAAAGGAGTGCTGTGTTATGACGGCAGAAGTATTATCTATTTTATTGTTTGCTGTTGTTCTGGTTGTTGTTTGCTGGATGTTTGCAGAGTATTGGATTGGTGTCAGAACCAGAGGAACCGGAGAAGACGCTGGTAAACTTCGTTTTGGAAGCCGTACAGCATTTGCGTTGACTCATTTCTGGAAAGCTGTGGATGATGCAGGAGACATTCCCAAGGAAAAGTTAAGAAAAGAAATGAGCCTTGTAAATCAGCCGGGAGTAGACCACGGTTTCAGAGAAATGCAATACAGCACCGGACGTACGGACTATACGAAAGAAGTGGAAGTGACGAAGAAAAAGTATAAAATGAAGGAGAATATGTAATTCATGGAAAAAGGAATATCCAGATCCGGACGATGAATGCGGTCATTCTGATCAAAAAAGGAATGGCCGCATTTACTTTTCAAAACTGGACAAGGCAGACATTGTGGATTAAAATAAATGTATAGAAACAGCCTGGCTGCCACCGGACTTGGCGGTCAGAACAAAGAGGGAGGGAAATTGTTATGACAGAAGAACTGATCAGAGAATTGAAACATGTAAAAAATGCTCTTGTAAATAAAGAATTATCAGGCGACGAATGGGAAGAAAAGCAGGAAATGGTAAAGAAGCTGGAAGATGTGACTTCATATTTAAAAGATGCCCTGGGACAGGGAATCGAGTTTTAGAAAGGACACCTGGAGACGTTAGTAAATGATAGAAGCATTGATTTTTGACATGGACGGCCTTTTGTTTGATTCAGAGCGAGTAGTGCAAAGGTCTTGGAATATAGCAGGCAATGAGTTGGGATTCGGGCTGGTTGGCGAGAATATTTACAATACGCTGGGAATGAATCTGAAAAGCCGGACAGACTATTTCAAAAGAGTTTATGGTATGGATTTTCCAATGGATCGTTTTGCAGAAAGAACAAGAGAAATTTACTATGAAATAGCCAGGGAGGAGGGTGTTCCTCTGAAACCGGGAGTAAGGGCTCTTCTGGAGTATGGAAAGCAGCATGGGTACAAGATGGGAGTTGCTACCTCATCCCGCCAAGTACATGCAGTAAATGCAATGAAGGAAAAAGGGATATACGATTATTTTGATAATTGTGTGTTTGGAGATATGGTTGAAAACGCCAAACCGGATCCTGAAATCTATGAAACTGCATGTCAAAAGCTTGGAACCGAGCCTGAAAATGCTATGGCCCTGGAGGATGCGCCTAATGGAATATACTCTGCCAGCCGGGCTGGAATGTATGCGGTGATGATACCGGACCTGGTACAGCCGGACGAGGTTATGAAAAGGACAGCCTATCGGATATGCAGGGATTTGTATGAAGTGATAGACTTGTTGGAACATATGAAATGATAAAAAAATAACGGGAAACGTAACAAAATGCAAGTTTGCTACGTCCCCTGTTATTTTTTAATCAATCTTAGATAATGCTGCTTCGTCAGCTACCAGTGTTACATCCGGATGAAGCTGAAGGATGGATGCCGGTACCTTTGGAGTGATCGGTCCGAAAAATGCTTCCTTTACAGTATCCGCCTTGTCGGCGCCGCTGACCACGATAAGGATTTTTTTTGCCCTCATAATGGTACCGATCCCCATAGTGTAAGCCTGACGGGGAACTTCGTCGGCGGATGCGAAGAATCGTTTGTTTGCTTCGATCGTGCGTTCCTGCAGATTGACACAGTGAGTATCATCAGGGAAGATATCATCTGGTTCGTTGAAACCGATGTGTCCATTGTGTCCCAGACCAAGAAGCTGCAGATCAACTCCGCCAAGCGACTGGATCAGCTCTTCATACTGTCTGCATTCCTGATCGCTGTCCTCTTTTGTACCGTCCGGCAGATGTGTACGGCCGTCTGGAATGTTGACATGATCAAAAAGATGATGGTGCATAAAGTAATAGTAGCTCTGGTCATTGTCCCGTGGAAGCCCTTTGTATTCGTCTAGGTTCACTGTTGTGATTTCGGAAAAATCCAAATCTCCATCTTCATACCACTTCACCAGATTTTCATAGGTCCCGATCGGCGTGGAGCCGGTGGCAAGACCGAGAACGCTGTCAGGTTTTAAAGTAACCTGTGCAGAGATGATGTGCGCCGCTTTACGGCTCATTTCTTCGTAATTTTTTGTTTTGTAGATTTTCATAGAAATATATCCTCCTGATACAAATTATTCCAATATTGCAGAAGCAAAATATTCCGGCAGATGGAAAGACGGAGTGGAAGAAAGAATCGGTGCATACGCTGCATAATGTTCCACGTCTTTTGTCTCGGAAATTTTGTAAAAGTTGCAGGAGATGGTATCTCCGGCTTTGAATGAAAGTGCCCCGTAAATGTGCTCCAGTACGGAGAGGGGAATGCGGATAGAAGCAGTCCACCGGTCTTCCTCGATTTCGGTCCGGCACTGGAACATTGCCATGTCCTCTTTGGAAAAATAGGAACGGTACACTCTGGATGGGCCGTAAGCGGCAAGGAGGGCGCCGTTGGCGTTCACTTCGAAATTAAGATAGACTTCCTGTTCCGGAATGAACTGAAAAAACGCTTCCATGGCACTGTCCCGGTAAACGGGGTCAAAATCTTCCGTGTAGGTGCGTAAGGGGTCCTTTTCTTCGCATACCATACGCACATAAAATCCATCCTCTGGAATAAAACCAATATAAAAGTAAGTGCGGGGGATGGATTTTGTACCCCACAGGAGATGAGTGATTTCCAGTGGGGCAAGATTATTTAATTCTTCTTTGTTTTTCAGTATTTTAATTTTCATCATAAGTTCAATTTACCAGACAAAAGAGGGAAATACAATACGGAGAAGCATAATAGCAAAGAATGTACAAAAAAAAGCATAAATTGTGCTTATCCGGACTATTTTTCCCATCTTCCGGATGCTCCGCAGGGGAGATAAAGGCCTGTACTGGTAACCGGAAGGGCAATCTCCTGAGATTCTACATGTCCGTGGTATTTTTTCAGCTCTGTACTGAGCATATAAGTAAGGACGGCAGGCGCCAGTCCGGTTGTATAAGAGTTTACAAGGAAGAACAGGGGATCATCCGACAAAATCTTTGTACACAGATGAATAAAGGGATGTATGGATTCTTCGATTTTCCAGATTTCCCCTTTGGGGCCTCTTCCGTATGACGGAGGGTCCATGATAATGGCGTCATAATGATTTCCCCGGCGTATCTCCCGTTCCACGAATTTGACGCAGTCATCTACAAGCCAGCGGATGGGTGCCTCTTTCAGTCCCGATGAAACGGCGTTTTCCTTGGCCCATGTCACCATTCCCTTGGAAGCGTCCACATGGGTAACGGAAGCTCCCGCGGCAGCGGCGGCAAGAGTAGCGCCACCTGTGTAGGCGAAAAGGTTCAGAACTTTAACCGGCCGCCCGGCGTTTTTAATTTTTTCGGAAAACCAGTCCCAGTTAGCGGCCTGTTCGGGAAACAGTCCTGTGTGCTTGAAATTAAAGGGCTTCAGGTTAAAAGTCAGATCCCGGTAATGGATGGACCATTGCTGCGGGAGATCGAAAAATTCCCATTCGCCGCCGCCTTTTTTGCTCCGGTGATAATGGGCGTTTCTTGACTTCCATCCGGGGAGTTTTCTGGGAGTATTCCAGATGACCTGAGGGTCCGGGCGGACCAGAAGGTATTTGCCCCAGCGTTCCAGCTTTTCTCCGTTGCTGCAGTCCAGTACTTCATAATCTTTCCATTTATCTGCAATCCACATAATCTGTAAAATCCTCTCTATAATAAATAATATTCATAGTCGCAGACATTATTTTAGCCCGTGACGCACGCGAAATCAATATTTTTCTTTACCTTTTGCATTATCAGTGATAGACTGAATCTATAAGTGGATAAAGAGCCACAAATCCGTAAAAAGGGGGAAGAAAAATGAAATCAGATGTAAGACTGACAACATTAAGCAAAACATCCGGATGAGCGGCTAAAATTGGTCCGGAGACCCTTGCTCAGGTTCTGGGCAAGCTGCCGAAATTCCAGGATGATAATCTGCTGGTTGGAATCGAGACTTCCGACGATGCAGCAATATATAAGGTAACAGACGATATAGCTATGATTCAGACAGTAGACTTTTTTACGCCGATTGTAGATGATCCTTATATGTTCGGACAGATTGCAGCGGCCAATTCTTTGAGCGATGTGTGGGCCATGGGAGGAGAACCGGCAGTTGCGCTGAATATTGTCGGATTTCCTAATTGTCTGGACCCGGCGATCCTGGGAGATATCCTTGCAGGGGGCGCAGACAAAGTAAAAGAAGCAGGTGCGGTCCTTGTAGGAGGGCATTCCGTGCAGGATGACGAGCCGAAATACGGGCTGTGTGTGTCCGGTTTTGTACATCCGGATAAGATTTTCAAAAATTACGGATGCAGGCCGGGAGATGTGCTGGTATTGACAAAGCAGATCGGAAGCGGCGTCATTAATACTGCCATCAAGGCAGAGATGGCTTCTCCGTCCGCAGTGAAAGAAGCGCAGATGGTTATGGCATCCTTGAACAGGATTGCAAAGCGGGTGACAGAACGGTATCATGTATCCGCATGTACCGACATTACCGGTTTTGGTCTTCTCGGCCATTGTGTGGAGATGGCTGAGGCAAGCGATGTAACCTTTGAGCTTAAAGTAAAGGATATTGCCTATATGGCAGATGCCATTGATTATGCCAAAATGGGACTTGTCCCGGCAGGGACTTATAAAAACAGGGGATACTCCATCGGCAAGGTGGAGACAGGATCTATTGAAGAGTGTTATGTAGATCTTCTGTATGATCCGCAGACATCCGGAGGACTGCTGCTGAGCGTTTCCCCGGATGATGTAGAGGGAATGATGCGTGACTTTGAACATGCCGGTATGGAGACAACTGTATCCATAATCGGAAAAGTGGCGCCAAAAAGCGACAAACTGATCCGCTTATTCTAAAGCCCTCTGTAAGATCAGAAATGCTGACAAAAATGTCAGCGGCAACGAGAGGAAAGAAAAATGGATAAAAAAAGTTTATACCGCAGCATACCCAAAGTGGATGTGCTGCTTGCAGATGAGCAGATACAGGGACTGATTGAAAATTACAGCCGTGATACAGTCATGGAGGCAGTGCGTACCCAGACAGACCGTCTGCGCGCCTTTATCGGGACATGCACAGACGAGGGAGAGGCACTCGGTAAGATCAATGCTCTTAAAGATGATGTGGCCCGGGCTGTGAAGTCTCTTCACACGCCCAATATGCGCAAGGTGATAAACGGAACCGGAACGGTTCTTCACACCAATCTGGGAAGGGCGCCGATCTGCGAAGAACATATGAAAAAAGCAGCGGAACTTGTAACAGGATATTCCAATCTGGAATACAATCTGGAAGAAGGGAAGA